>NZ_JAVKPP010000010.1:0-156475 GCF_040980965.1 Kocuria sp. CPCC 205231
CCGTGTACCCGGTCAGGGAGAACGTTCCCTCCTCAGCAGGTGTGGGGGTGAGGACCACCAGGGCGGTGCCGAGGAAGAACAGCACGGCCAGCAGGATGATCGTCCTGCGCCTCCCCCAGGCATCCGAGACCCGGCCCCAGACCAGGGCGCCGACGGCGGCGGCGAAGATGAGCGAGCTGATCACCACGCCCAGCTGGATCAGGCTCAGCCCCAGGTCCTGGGCCATCGGCCCCTCGGCGCCGTTCGTCACGCCGGTGTCGTAGCCGAACAGCAGCCCGCCCAGGCAGGCGACGACCGAGATCAGTCCGAGCCGCTTCCGGTGCGGCCCCTGGGTCAACGGCGGGAGGGCGACCCGGCTGTCGCTCGGAGACTGGTGAGACATGGGAACTCCTTGGGTGATGACCTCGTGAAGCACGGTCGAACCGTGTGCGGCACCGGTCGGATGGTGGGTTGTTCGTGCGGGTGGATCGGGGATCGGCCGAGAAGGCAGGACGCCGCTCGGGGCCGGCGGGCGTGCAGGCGGAATGCCCTTCGCCGTCCGGGCGGGGTCGTGGCTCCTCCGGTCGGTTGCCGCACCCGGCATCCGGTGCGACGGTGGCGAAGCGTCTACAGCGACTGCTGCGACGTGGAGTGCGCCGGAGGGCGCGCCCACCGGTGGGGCGGGGTGACGTGCGTGCCGGATCCGGGGGTGCGTACCACCAGGCCGGCCTCGACCAGATGCTGCAGAGCGCTGCGCACGGTGACGCGGGCAATGCGCAGTCGGGACGCGAGCTCGTGCTCGTTGTCCAGCTTGCTGCCCGGCGCCAGAGCCCCGCTGTGGACAGCCCCCTCCAGGAGGAGAGCGAGTTGGTGGTAGAGGGGCACCGGGGAGTTCCTGTCGATCGGCAGGGACAGCGTTGCGGTCATGAGAGGTCTCCTCTTCGGGCCGGGCCTCGGCCCTTCGACGCGCTGCCGCACACTCGTTCGGCAGAGGTGTTGGCGATCACACTAATACGTACTAGTGTTTCTGCCAAGGGTTTGTCAGGACATGTTCACGACACCGTTCCCGGGCATCCCCTTCCGCGCTCCATCCCTGACCTGAAGGAGAATTCCGTGTCCGAGCCCCGTACCTTGAACATCGGCCTGATCGGCGCCGGCCGGATCGGTTCCAGCCATGCCGAGCTGATCACCCGCACCGTGCCCAACGCCCGGCTGGTCGCGATCGCCGATCCCGTCGAGGGCGCCGCGGCGCGCCTGGCGGAGGCGTTGCACGTGCCTGCGGCCTGCACCGACATCGCCGAGCTGCTGGCCGACCCGGAGGTGGAGGCCGTGGTGATCACCGCACCGGCCCGGTTCCACACCGAGCTGGTGGAGCAGGTCGCCGCGGCCGGCAAGGCGATCTTCTGCGAGAAGCCGGCCGGGATGACGCTGGAGGAGATCGACCGGGTCCACCAGGCCGTCGAAACCCACGGAATGCTGTTCCGGATCGGGTTCAACCGCCGCTTCGCCGACGGATTCCCGCAGGCCCGGGCGGCCATCGAGGCCGGGCGGATCGGCTCCCCGCAGCTGCTGCGCTCGACCACCCGCGACCCGGGACTGGCGAACCCCGGCGCGGTGGCCCCGTGGACGATCTTCCTGGAGACCCTGATCCACGACTTCGACACCCTGAACTTCCTCAACCCCGCCGCCCGGGCGGTACAGGTCCACGCGGTGGCCGACGCCCTCGTGGCCCCGGACTTCAAGGACGCCGGGCTGCTGGACACCGCCGTGGTCACCATCCGCTACGACAACGGGGCGATCGCCACCGCCGAGGCCAGCTTCTCGGCCGCCTACGGCTACGACACCCGCGCGGAGGCCTTCGGCTCCGCCGGCATGGTCACCGCCGGGGACCTGGCGGCCTCGAGCATGCGCTACTACGGCCCGGAGGGCATCGCCGCCGAGACCGTCCGCGCCGACACCCAGTCGATGCGCGGCGCCTACACCGCGGAGCTGCAGGCCTTCACCGACACCGCCCTCGGACACCTCTCGCCGGGTCCGGGCGTGGAGGCGGCCCGGGACGCGCTGCGGATCGCCCTGGGCTGCATCGAGTCCTGCCGCACCGGCGCCCCGGTGAGCCTGGACCCGGTGGGAGCCACCCGATGAGCGGCTTCACCCTGGCGGCGAGCGCGGAGATGGTCTTCGTCGACCTGCCGTTCGAGCAGCGGGTGCGCCGGCTGCACGAGGCCGGGTTCGAGGTGGAGATCTGGGACTGGACCACCAAGGACCTGCCCGCCCTGGCCGCCACCGGGGCCCGGTTCGGGTCGATGACCGGCTACGTGCGCGGGGCCCTCGTGGACCCGGACGGGGCGGCGGAACTGCTGCGCACCGCAGAGGACTCGCTGGCCGCCGCCGAGGTCCTCGACTGCCCCCGGCTCAACGTCCACGGCACCGGCCTGGACCCCCAGGGGCTCCCCGTGGTGCCACACGAGGTGGTCACCGGGGCGGACTGGCTGGCAGCGGCCCGCACGCTGGAGCGGCTGGCCGTCCTGGGCGAGCGCCACGGGCGGGTCTTCACCCTGGAGAACCTCAACCGCGCCGTCGACCACCCGGGGGTGCCCTTCGGGGCGGCCGAGGACACCCTGGCGCTGGTCGCGGCGGTGGACAGTCCGCACCTGCGGCTGAACCTGGACCTCTACCACGCCCAGATCGGGGAGGGGAACCTGGTAGAACTGTGCCGGAGGGCCCTCCCGTACGTGGGGGAGATCCAGGTGGCCGACGTCCCCGGGCGGTGCGAGCCGGGCACCGGGGAGATCCACTTCCCCCGGGTGGCCACCGCCCTGGCCGAGGCCGGATACGAAGGAGTGATTGCGATGGAGGCCTTTGCCGCCGCCGACCCCGAGCTGGCGCTGAGGCGATTCCGGGACGCCTTCACCGTTCCCTGCCCGTGAGCCCGGACGCCCCGGGGCGGGAAGCCCCCGGCCACCCGTCCGGGCGCCGCGTCACCATGCGCGACGTCGCCCGGGCGGCCGGGGTCTCCCAGCCCCTGGTCTCGATCGTCTTCCGCGACGCCCCCGGCGCCAGCGAGGAGACCCGGGCCCACGTCCTGCGGGTCGCCGCCGAGCTGGGCTACCGCCGCGACGAACGTGCCCGGCTGCTGCGCCAGGGCCGCTCCCGGCTGCTGGGGGTGGCCTTCGAGCCCGTGCAGCCCTTCCACGGAGAGATCCTCGACGGCGTCCACACCGCCGCCCAGCAGCGGGGCTACGACGTCGTGCTCTCGGCCGTCACACCGCACCGGGCGGAGGACGCCGCGGTGGAGGCCCTGCTGCGCGACCGGTGCGAGGCCCTGGTCCTGCTGGGCAGCGCCCTGCCGCGGGCCCGTCTCGAGCAGATCAGTGCGACCCTGCCGGTCGTCTCCGTCACCCGGGCTTTCGACGCGGCGGCCTTCGACAGCGTGGCCACCGACGACCACCGCGGCGCGGTGCTGGCCGTGGAGCACCTCCTCGACCTGGGGCACCGGCGGATCGCCTACATCGACGCCGACCGCGAGGCCGGCGGGGCGCGGCGCCGGGCCGGCTACCAGGACACCATGGCCGCCGCGGGCCTGGTCGACGAGATGCTGATCGTGCGCGGCAGCGCCTCGGAGGCCGGCGGCGCCACCGCCATCACCGGGCTCCTGGCCCAGGACCCCGCGCCGACCGCTGTCATCGCCTTCAACGACCGCTGCGCCGTCGGGGTGATCAGCCAGGCCCGCGTCCTGGGCCGGTGCGTGCCCGAGGACCTGTCGGTGGTCGGCTTCGACGACTCCGAGCAGGCGTCCCTGCCCTACCTCGACCTCACCACCCTGGCCCAGGACCCCTGCCTGCTCGCGCACACCGCCGTGGACCTGGCGCTGCGCCGCTTGGATGCGACGGCTGAGGACACCGCGGTGACCGGCGAGCACGTGGTGCTCCCCGCCCGGCTGGTCACCCGCACCAGCACCGCACCCGTCTCCGCTGCCCCCTGAGGCGGCTCCCTCGCCACACCGGCCCAGGACCGGGCAGGCGGCACTTGCGGGACGGGGCCCTTCCGCACCGATCAGGAACCCCGCCTGTCCCCCGATGAACGGACTACACGGGGCCCCCGACGAGGTCGTGCCGGGGCACGCTGCGCTGCACGAGCAGGTACGGGGCCCACAGCAGGGCCGCGGAGAGGACGGTCAGCCCGAAGCCGATCATCGCGGTCTGCTCGGCAGCCGGCCCCATCTCCACGCTGCCCACCAGCACCGAGAAGGAGATGACCACCAGCAGAAGCCAGCACACCAGCCCGTGGAACCAGCGCAGGCCACGGCGCAGCGGCAGGAAGAAGAGCGCGGCCGCCGGCAGGACCACGAGGAGCTCCAGCGGCCAGACGGCGGCGGGCAACCACCCGTGCTGGACGAGGTAGGGCAGCAGGAAGCCGGCGCTCAGGGCGTACATGCCGGCGAACCATGCACCGAGGATCCAGTGCCGGCCGGTGGGCCGCTGACGCGCCTCCCGCAGCGCGGGGTCCCGGCGCTCCGCCTGCTCCTGGGCCTGCGCGGCGTTCTGATGCCAGCGGTTCTCCAGCCGGATCGTGTTGTCCAGCCACCCGCCGGTGGCGGGGAAGGGGATGACCTCTTCGGTGGTCGCGAGGTGCTCGAGCTGGGCCTCGGGGCCGAGGTAGGCCTCGCCCTTCCACGAGAGCGGCCGGGCGGTGTAGCCCAGTTCCACGCCGTGCTTCCGCAGCGCTGCGATCCAGACGTCGACCGCGGGGTCCTTGTGCGAGGAGAAGGGGACGCTCGTGATCCGGCGGCTCCCGTCCTGGTCGAACAGGATGTGCAGGACGGGGGCCGTCTCGGTCAGTGTTCCGCCGCCGTTCTCGACGAGGATCGTGCGGCGCAGGATCCGGTAGGAGGCCACGACGGAGGCCACGGCCTCCCACGGGATGGCCCGGCGGACCGGTGCGTCGGCGCCGAAGGTGTTCCACTCGGTCGTCTCGATGCCGGTCTCGCGCAGGGTATAGGTCGAGCGGTGGCGGGCGTGCCAGGCTCCCCTGCGCACCAGGTCCACCGTCCTGACCAGGAGCAGGACCCCGGCCGCCACGAAGACCAGAGTGAACAGCAGCCACGGGTTCCAGAACGCGATCATCAGCCAGACGGGGACGCCGATGAAGAGCGCGACGATGGCCGCGACGAAGAACAGGCCGACCACCGCGGCGCCGCGCCAGAACAGGTCCTCCCGCTGCTCCTGCTGGACGTGGACGATTCGGCTTCCGGTCACGGCGGTCCGGGAGACGGGGTGGGGGTCCGGTGTCACGACAGGTGCTCGCTCTCGATGCAGGGGCGGGTGCGTCCCGGGCAGGGGTGTTCCGGCGCTCTCGGAGCCTATCGGGGACCAGGGCTCAGGGCGCTGACCCGACACGGCGCCACCCCGTCGCCTCCGCCCGCCCGTCCGTCCGGAGAGCGCACGCAGAAGGGCGGGGAGCCTCCGGAGGCTCCCCGCCCTTCGCGAGAGTTCTAGTTGCGCGAGCTGCCGGTGTTCGTGCCCTCGCCGGAGTCGTCCCGGTGGTAGAGGTACTCGTTGCCGTGCTCGTCCTTCTCGACGTAGAAGTGCTCCTGGACCTCTTGGTACCAGGTCTGGGCGGCCTCGCTCATCCTCTCGCCCTCCTGCGCCTGGGCCAGCCGGTCCCCCGGCCCGTAGACGCGCATCGCGATGGCGTTGAGCCGGTCGAGGATGCGGTGCTGCTGCTCGCCGTCCCGGTTGGTGTTCTGCCTGTTCCGCGCCATGACGTCCCCCGTTGCCGACTGTGATGGTGATCACCAGTCTAGCGCCTGGGTGCCGGCACGGACCGGGCCCACCGGCGGGTGTGACGCCGGTGGGCCCGTACGGTCCCTGGTGTGCGGGCGGCTACTCGACGTCGCGGATCTGCTTGAGGGAGCCGGTGCTCGTGCGGTACTCCCGCACGTAGTCGGGCTGCTCCGGGTGCTCGATGGCCGGGGCGTTGGCCGGCTCCGAGCCGTGCACGTAGTCCGGGGCCACGACGATCTCCTCGTCCACCTCGGCGCCGGTGGAGGTGCGGCGGCGGAACTCCTCGGGCGGCAGCACCCGGCGCCACTGGCGGGTGGGCAGGACGCCCACCTCCCCGGCGTCCTCGCGCAGGGCCCGGAGCAGCGAGTAGATCATCACGTACCCGAGCACGAAGAACGGCAGGCCGATGAGGATTGCCACGTTCTGCAGGGCGGCGAGCCCGGTGGCGCCGGTGGCGGTCAGCAGGATCGCGGCGATGAGGCCGATGGCGACGACCCAGAACACGCGCTGGTGCACCGGGGACTCCTCCTCGTGGCCGCTGCCCATGGTGTCCATGACCAGGGCGGCCGAGTCGATCGAGGTGATGAAGAACAGCACCACGATGAGCACGCCCACGGCGGAGGTGACGGTGGAGAACGGGAAGTTCTCGAGGAAGACGAACATCGCGCCGGGGATGTCGCCCTCGTCGACGACGGCCTCCACGAGCCCGCCCCCGCCGTTGAGCTCGATGTCGAACACGCCCATGCCGAAGATCCCGAACCAGATGACGGAGAACAGCGTGGGGAAGGCGAGCACCCCGGAGACGAACTGGCGGATGGTACGGCCGCGGGAGATGCGGGCGATGAAGATGCCCACGAACGGGGACCACGTGATGGTCCACGCCCAGTAGAAGACGGTCCAGCCGCTCTGCCACCCGGTGTCCGCGAGCGAGTCGTTCCAGAAGGCGAGCGCCGGGAGCATCGACAGGTACGTGCCGGCGGACTCGACCATGCCCTTGAGCATCAGCACGGTGGGCCCGGAGACGAGGATGAAGACCAGCAGGGCGATCGCGATGAGGATGTTGGTGTTGGACAGCCGCTTGATGCCCCGGTCGAGGCCGAGGGCCACGGAGACCGAGGCGACGAGGCTGACGGCGGCGATGATGAGGATCTGCGACAGCGCCGACTCGGAGATGCCGAAGAGCCGTGCCAGGCCGCTGTTGATCTGCATGGTGCCGAGCCCGATCGAGACGGCCACGCCGAAGAGGGTGCCGACGATGGCCAGGATGTCGATGAGCCGCCCGACCGGCCCGTGGATGCGCTCCCCCAGCAGCGGCTGGAACATGGAGCTCACCCGCGGCGGGAGGTTGCGCTTGTACATGAAGTAGCCGAAGGCCAGTGCCGGGAGGGTGAAGATCGTCCAGGTGTGCAGCCCGAAGTGGTAGAGCGTGAAGCCCATCGCCTCGGTGGCGGCCTCCATGGAGGCCGGCTCGACGCCCTGCCGGGGCGGGTTCGCGAAGTGGTTCACCGGTTCGGCGACGGCCCAGAACATCAGGATCGTGCCGATGCCCGCGGCGAAGAGCATCGAGAACCAGGACAGGTTGGTGTGCTGGGGCCGTTCGTCGTCGGCCCCGAGCCGGACCTGACCGAAGCGGCTGACCATGAGGTAGATCAGGAACAGCAGGAAGACGGTCACACCCAGGATGTAGAACCAGCCGAGCTGTTCGATCACCCAGGTCGAGCCGTCCGCGAAGACAGCGTCCATGAACTCCGTGAACACCAGCGTCAGGACCACGAACGCGGCGATCACCAGCGCGGAGCCGAAGAAGATGGTGGGACTGGTCCGCAGTCGCAGGGAGTCGTGCAGTCTGTTCAGCATCGCCGTGCTTCCCCGGCTGCCCTCGGCCTCGGACGAGCGGACGGCCGCCGTGTCTCGGTTGTGTGCGTCGGTCGTGTGGATCGGTGGTGCGTTCTGGTTGCTACGACCCTACCGCGTGGTCGTCCTGAGGCGGAGGCTCACTCCGGGGACGGCGTGGACGCCAGGCGCGGCTCCACGTGCCACTCCCACCACGCGTCCACGCGGTCGCGCAGGCGCTGCACGGTGCCGTCGTTGACCAGCACGGTGCTGGAGACGGCTGCCCGCTCCTCGTCGGTGGCCTGGGCGGCGATCCGGGCGCGGGCGTCGGCCTCCGTCATGCCGCGGTCCTCGACCATCCGCCGCACGCGCTCCTCTGCCGGGGCCTGGACCGTGAGGACGAGGTCGAAGCGCCCGTGCTGGCCGGTCTCCACGAGCAGCGGGATGTCCTCGACCAGGACGGCGTCCTCCCCGGCCGCGGCCGCGAGCCGCTCGGCCTCCGCCCGGACGAGGGGGTGGATGATCGCGTTGAGCCGGGCGCGCGCCTCCGGGTCCGCGAACACGCGGGCGCCGAGCGCGGCCCGGTCCAGGCGGCCGTCCGGGGTCAGCACGGAGGGTCCGAACTCCTCCACGATCCCCTCGAGGCCGGGCCGGCCCGGCTCCTGCAGGGCGCGGGCGATCGCGTCGGCGTCGACCACGGTGGCCCCGAGCTCCATGAGCCGCCGGGAGACCGTGGACTTGCCCGAGGCGATCCCGCCGGTGAGTCCGATGGTCAGCATGGGACCATGCTATCGGCCGGTCCCGGCCGCGCCCCGCCGGGCGCTCAGGCCTCCCCGGCCCCGGCCACGGTGGTCATGACGTCCGGCAGCGTGCCGGGCCCGTGCGCCCGCTGCACCCGCAGCCAGCGGTACCCGTAGCCCTCCAGGGCCAGCTCGGCCGAGGAGTCGGCGTCGAGGGTGCACGTCCCGCTGCCCAGCAGGTCCAGCAGCTCGGTGCCCTCCTCCTCGTCCGGCAGCCGCAGCAGCACCGTGGTGGGCTCGGCGGAGAAGTTGTGCAGCGCCACGATGCCGGAGCCCTCCCACGAGCACCGGTGGGCGAGGACCTCCCGCCGCGGCTGGTCCAGGACCTCGGCGGGCCCCCAGGCCAGCTCGGTGCACTCGCGGTAGCGGCGGGCCAGGGTGGTGACGAAGTTCAGCAGGGAGTCCGGGTCCCGCTTGGCGTCGGCCACGTTCACGGCCGCGGGGCCGAACTCCCCCTCGACGACGGGGCCGGAGAGGTCCTCGGCGCCGGCGGAGGAGAACCCCCCGTTGCGCCCGGAGGTCCACTGCATGGGCGTGCGGACGGCCATGCGGCCCTCGGCGGCGAGGTTCTCGCCCATCCCGATCTCCTCGCCGTAGTACAGCACCGGGGTGCCCGGCAGGGAGAAGAGCAGCGAGTAGACCATCCGGATGCGCTGCCGGTCCCCGTCCAGCATGGGCGGCAGCCGCCGGGTGAGGCCCCGGCCGTAGATCTGCATGCGCTCCTCGGGCCCGAAGGCGGCGAAGACCTCCTCCCGCTCGGACGCGGAGAGCTGGTCGAGGGTGAGCTCGTCGTGGTTGCGCACGAAGTTGGCCCACTGGGCGTCCTGCGGGATGCGGGGCCGGTTCTTCAGGGCGGTCGCCAGCGGCCCGGCGTCCCGGCGGGCCAGCGAGAGGTAGAGGTTCTGCATGGCCACGAAGTCGAAGATCATGGTCAGCTCCCCCGCGTCCTCGGTGCCGAACAGCTCGAGCTGCTGCTGGTAGGGCAGGTTGACCTCGCCCAGCAGGGCGGCCCGGCCGTTGCGGCGGTTGGCGAACCTGCGCAGCGAGCGCAGGAACCCGTGCGGGTCCGTGAACCCGCCCTGGTTCTCGATGTCGTCGCCCTGCGCCAGCGTGAGCAGCTGGGGGATCCCGTCCACGCGGAAGCCGTCGAGGCCCAGGTGCAGCCAGAACCCGACGATCTTCGCGATCTCGTCCCGCACCTTGGGGTGGGAGAGGTTGAGGTCGGGCTGGTGGCGGTAGAAGCGGTGCAGGTACCAGTGCCCGGTGATCTCGTCCCGGGTCCAGATGCCGCCCTCCTGGTCGGGGAACACGGCCTTCCCGGAGGTGTCCGGCGGCTCGTCGGCCCGCCACACGTAGTAGTCGCGGTACGGGCTGTCCGTGCTCGAGCGCGCGGCCTGGAACCACGGGTGCTGGTCGGAGGTGTGGTTGACCACGAGGTCGGCGATGACCCGCAGACCGCGGTCCTGGGCGGTGCGGACGAGCTCCACGAGGTCGCCGAAGCTGCCCAGCCGCCGATCCACGCCGTAGAAGTCGGTGATGTCGTAGCCGTCGTCCCGGTTCGGTGAAGGGTAGAACGGCATGAGCCACAGGCAGGTGACGCCGAGCTCCGCCAGGTAGTCCACCCTCTCGGCCAGCCCGGCGATGTCGCCGACGCCGTTGCCGTCCGTGTCCAGGAACCGCTCGACGTCCACGCAGTACACGACCGCCTGCTTCCACCAGAGGTCGGAGGTGTCGGCGATGCGCATGTCTGCTCCCTCGGTCGCGGCTGCTCCCCTGTCTAGCACCCCGTCCCGGTCCCGTCGAGGGCGCGCGGTGCCCGGCCTAGAGTGGGGAGCATGGACCCGGACCCCCTGCTCAGCCGCGCGACCCGGTACACGACGCTCGCCGCGGGCACGGAGGCGGTGGCCGAGCTGGAGATCAAGCGCTCCCGCTTCCTGGCGGTGCTGCGCCGGGCGCCCACGGAGGCCGAGGCCCGGGCCCTGGCCGAGGAGCTGCGGCGCGGATTCCACGACGCCCGCCACCACTGCTCGGCGTTCGTCCTGGGCCCGGACCGGGACGTGCAGCGCTCCTCCGACGACGGCGAGCCCGCCGGCACCGCGGGCCTGCCGATGCTCGAGGCCCTCGTGCTGCGGCGCACCGCCACGGACGCCGCCGGCCGGGACGTCACCGACCTCTCGGACGTGAGCGCCGTGGTGGTCCGCTGGTTCGGCGGCACCCTGCTCGGCGCCGGCGGGCTGGTCCGGGCCTACTCCGAGGCCGTGTCCCAGGCCCTCGACGGCGCGTCCCTGGTGGTCCGCCGGCGGCAGCGGCTCTACCGGCTCCCCGCCTCCCACGCGGACGCGGGCCGGATCGAGAACGAGCTGCGCGCGGCCGGGACCACGGTCCTGGACACCGCCTACGGGGCGGCCGGCGCGGAGCTGGGCCTCGCCCTGCCCGACGACGACGCGGCCGTCGCCGCGCTGCACTCCCGCGTGGCCTCGCTGACCTCCGGCGCCGGTGTCCTGCGGCCCGTCGGCACGGACTGGGTGGACACCCCCGCCGGCAGCCGGCCCTGAGCGGCGCCCGGCCGGTCCGGCGGCCCCGGGAACAGCACGACGGCCCCCGCCCTGCGAAGGGTGGGGGCCGTCGTGGTCAGCGCCGTGCGGAACGGCCTGGCGGTGCCTGTCGGATCAGGCTCCGGTCAGCTTCTCGCGCAGAGCGGCCAGGGCCTCGTCGGAGGCCAGGGTGCCGGAGTCGGCGGCCGGGGCCTCGGAGGAGTAGCTGGTCGGGGCCGGCGCGGACGAGGAGGAGGACGAGGAGGACGAGGACGAGGAGCTCGTCGTGCCGCCGGCGGCGGCCTCGGCGTCCTCGGCGATCGACTTCCGGACCTGCTCCTTGTGCGCCTCCCAGCGCGACTGGGCGTCGGCGTACTGCTGCTCCCAGGCGGCGCGCTGGGTCTCGTAGCCCTCGATCCACTCGTTGGTCTCGGGATCGAAGCCCTCGGGGTACTTGTAGTTGCCCTGGTCGTCGTACTCGGCGGCCATGCCGTACTGGGCCGGGTCGAACTCGGTGGAGTCCGGGTCCACGCCCTCGTTGGCCTGCTTGAGCGACAGCGAGATGCGGCGGCGGTCCAGGTCGATGTCGATGACCTTGACGAACAGCTCGTCGCCCACGGAGACGACCTGCTCGGCCATGTCCACGTGGCGCTGGGCCAGCTCGGAGATGTGCACCAGGCCCTCGATGCCGTCCTCGACGCGCACGAACGCGCCGAAGGGGACGAGCTTGGTGACCTTGCCCGGCACGACCTGCCCGAGGGCGTGGGTGCGGGCGAACAGCTGCCACGGGTCCTCCTGGGTCGCCTTCAGCGACAGGGAGACGCGCTCGCGGTCCATGTCGACGTCCAGGACCTCGACGGTGACCTCCTGGCCGACCTCGACGACCTCGGAGGGGTGGTCGATGTGCTTCCAGGACAGCTCGGAGACGTGCACGAGGCCGTCGACGCCGCCCAGATCCACGAAGGCACCGAAGTTGACGATCGAGGAGACCGTGCCCGTGCGGACCTGGCCCTTCTCGAGCTTGTGCAGGAAGTTCGAGCGGACCTCGGACTGGGTCTGCTCGAGCCAGGCACGGCGGGACAGGACCACGTTGTTGCGGTTCTTGTCCAGCTCGATGATCTTCGCCTCGATCTGCTGGCCGATGTACGGCGCGAGGTCGCGCACGCGGCGCATCTCGACGAGGGACGCGGGGAGGAAGCCGCGCAGGCCGATGTCGAGGATGAGGCCGCCCTTGACGACCTCGATGACGGTGCCGGTGACGACGCCGTCGTCCTCCTTGATCTTCTCGATGTCGCCCCAGGCGCGCTCGTACTGAGCCCGCTTCTTGGACAGGATCAGGCGGCCTTCCTTGTCCTCCTTGGTGAGGACCAGAGCCTCGACCTCATCACCCACGGTCACGACCTCGTCCGGGTCGACATCGTGCTTGATGGACAGCTCGCGGGACGGGATGACGCCCTCGGTCTTGTAGCCGATGTCGAGAAGGACCTCGTCGCGGTCGACCTTGACGACGGTGCCCTCGACGAGGTCGCCGTCGTTGAAGTACTTGATGGTCGCGTCGACAGCGGCGAGGAAGTCCTCGGCGGACCCGATGTCGTTGACGGCAACCTGCGGGGTGGTGGTGGTCATGTAGTAGGGGCTCCGATGGGGATAGTTTGTGATCAGTCGGAACGGAGATTGTCCGGCCGGACCGCGGCCGTTCCGAAGGATTGCTGGACAGGGCACGTGCAGAGCACGCACCGGGTCAGTCTACGGACGGAGGAAAAGGGGCGCAACACGCGACCCGCCGCGGCGCGCGGGCTCAGAACTGTGTGACGCCGTACGGGGCGGTCGGGGTCTCCATGAAGTCCTGCAGGTCCCGCAGCGCGTCCTCGTCCCGGGCCACGATCAGCCCCGCCTGCGCGAGGGTGCTCGCCTTCACCGCCCCGAGGTACAGGGACCCGAGCACGTCCACCCGCATCGCCACGTCGGCCCCGTCGGGCAGCTCCACCGCGGGGACGGAGCGCCCGGCGTCGTCGTCGGCGGTGCGGGGCCGGTCGCCCAGCCGCTCGACCACGGGCGTCCCGCCGCTGGTGTCCAGCGCCCAGACGCCGTCGGCGTAGCCCATCGAGTCCACGAGGGAGATCACGATCCGCCCGCGGAAGGTGTACGGGCGGGCCTCCAGCGCGGCGGCGGGGTCCAGGACCCGCACCCACACCTTGTCGGACTCCGCGGTGACGCGGTACTTGGCCCGGTCCGCCATCGCCCACACCAGCGGGTCCTCCACGGGGGCGCGGCCGAAGCGGACCTGGTCCACGAGGTCCAGGGAGGTCACGAACTCCCACAGGGCGATCGACACGTCCGGGGAGGCGCCCACGAGGTCGAGCACCGTCAGGGTCAGCGGGTAGGAGGTGTTGGGCTCGAACCGGTAGGTCACGTAGCCGTCCGGGCGCATCGCGTCGTCGTAGTGCACGGCGCAGCGCACCTCGGGGTCCGCCTTCTGCGGGGTGATGGCGTACTCCCCCGTGTACTCGGGCCAGTGGTAGGCCACCCGGCTCACCGATCCGTGGGAGCTCTCGTGGAAGCGCTGGAAGAGCACGGGGGCGAGCTGGCGCACCGCCTCGCCGTCGGCCATCTCCACGCTGCCCACGGTCGGTGCCTTGAGCTGCAGGCGGGTCGTGGCGTCCACGGTGACCTCGCGGTTGAACGTGGCCGCGCCGAAGCCGAACCGGCCGTAGATGGTGGCCTCGGTCGCGGTCAGCAGCGCCACGGGGTAGCCGTCCCGCCGGGCGCGGTCGAGCTCCCCCGTCATGAGTCGGCGCAGCAGCCCGCGGCGGCTGTGCGTGGGCCGCACGGTGACCTCGGAGATGAGCCGGGCCCGCAGCAGCCGGCCGCGGCCCGCGTTGAGCGAGCCCTCCCAGGAGGTGAAGGTCGCCACGGGCCGCCGGGTGGGGAGCGCCGCCTCCGGCACGGCGTGCGGGTACGCCGCTCGCAGCCGCACCCGCTCGGCGTGCATCCAGGACAGGGTGCGCTCGAGGGTCTCGTCGGTCGGCTCCGCCTGGTGGAAGCCCTGCCGGATGGCCCGCACCCACTCCACGGCGGCCGGGTTGGCCGCGACGCCGCCGGGGCCCACGCCGAACTCCGCGAAGGTGTAGTCGTGCCCGCCGGCCGAGTAGGACTCGGTCACGGTGCCGGGGGTGGACGGTGTCGTCGGAGCGTCGTGCTGGGGGTCCATGGTGGGTTCCTCGTTCGCGGTGGGTTCGGGGAGCGGGCCGGCCGGGGCGCCGGTCCGGCCGGTCAGTGGGCCGCCTCGTGCCAGGAGCGGCCCGCGCCGACGTTGACCTCCAGCGGCACGGACAGCTCGGCGGCGCCGCCCATCTCCTCGCGCAGCACCCGCTCCACGGTCTCGCGCTCCCCGCGCACGACCTCCACCACGAGCTCGTCGTGGACCTGCAGGAGCATCCGGGAGCCGAGGCCCTCGTCGGTGAAGCGCCGGTCCACCCCGAGCATCGCCTTCTTGATGATGTCGGCGGCCGAGCCCTGGATGGGGGCGTTGAGGGCGGCGCGCTCGGCCATGGAGCGCAGCTGCCGGTTGTCGCTGGAGAGGTCCGGGAGGTACCGGCGGCGTCCGTCGATGGTGGCCGTGTAGCCGTCCTCGCGGGCCTGCTCCACGACGCCGCGCAGGTAGTCGCGCACCGCCCCGAACCGGGTGAAGTAGTCGCTCATCAGGGTGCGGGCCTCGTCGACGGGGATCCGCAGCTGCTTGGAGAGCCCGAAGGAGCTCAGCCCGTAGACCAGCCCGTAGCTCATGGCCTTGACCTTGGAGCGCATGGGCGCGGTGACCTCCTCCGGGGCCACCCCGAAGATCTTCGAGCCGACGAAGCGGTGCAGGTCCTCGCCGCTGCGGAACGCCTCGATCAGCGCCTCGTCCCCGGACAGGTGCGCCATGATGCGCATCTCGATCTGGGAGTAGTCGGCGGTGAGCAGCTGCTCGTAGGCCCGCCCGTCCTCCGGGCGCCCGACCACGAACAGCCCGCGGATGCGGCGGCCCTCCTCGGTGCGCACGGGGATGTTCTGCAGGTTGGGGTTGGTGGAGGACAGCCGGCCGGTGGCGGCGACGTTCTGCATGTAGGTGGTGTGCACGCGACCGTCCTCGGCGATGGCCTTCTGCAGGCCCTCGACGGTCTGGCGGAGCTTGTTGGCGTCCCGGTAGGCCAGCAGGCCGGCGAGGAAGCGGTGCCCCTTGGAGTCCGGGTCGGTGCGGGTGAGCAGCTCCGCCACGGCGTCGGCGTCGGTCGTGAAGCCGGACTTGATCTTCTTGGTCTTCGGCAGCCCCAGCTCCTCGAACATCACCTGCTGCAGCTGCTTGGTGGAGCCGAGGTTCACGGGCTCCGCGATCTGGGCGTGCGCCTCCTGCTGCGCCTGCTCGATCACCCGGGCGAAGTCGTCGAGCAGGACCTGCACCCCCTCGGGGTCCACGGCGATCCCGGCGAGCTCCATCCGGCCCAGCACCACGGCCAGGGGCAGCTCGAGGTCCGTGAGGAGGGCGGTCTGGTGGGTCTCGGCCAGCTTCTCCAACAGGTGCTCGGAGAGCTGGACGGTGGCGACCGCCAGCTCCGCCTCCCGCCGCAGCACCGCCGGGGCGGGCCAGGGCTCGGCGTCCAGGGCGAGCTGCTGCTGCCCCTCGGCGGCGGGGCCGTCCGCGGCGGGGGCCACCGCCAGGCCCAGCCGGTCCTCGAGCAGCGCGGGGAGCTCGTAGCTGCGCCGCGCCGGCTGCAGCAGGTAGGCCGAGAGCTGGGGGTCGTCCACGACCCCGGCCAGCGGCAGGCCGCGCACCGCGAGGGACTTCCAGACGTCCTTGAGCCCGTCCACGATCTTGGGCCGGTCCGCGTCGGCCAGCCAGCGGGCCAGTGCGGACTCGAGGCCGGAGTCGGCGGCCGCGAGGTCCAGGAACAGCGCGGACGGCTGGTGGCCGCCGCGGGCGAGGACCGCCCCGGAGAGCTCGCGGGCGCCCGGCAGCACGGGGTCGTCGTCGCGGTGCAGGGCGTGCAGCACCACGGGGCCCTCCCCGCCGGCCAGCCACTGCTCGAGGTCCTCGGCGGTGCCGGGGCGCTCGACCTCGCCCAGGCCGAGGTCGGCCGGCGGGGCCGCCTCCTCGACGGGACGCCCGAAGGCGTCGAAGAGCCGGTTGCGCAGGCCGTCGCCGAACTCGAGGTCGTCGAAGACCTCCCCCACCGCCTGGGCGTCGGGCACGGGCAGGCCGGCGTCGGCGAGGTCGACGTCCAGCGCGAGATCGGTGATCAGACGGTTGAGCCGGCGGTTGCGCTCGACGTCGGCGCGGTGCTCGCGCAGCGCCTCGCCCTTCTTGCCCTTGACGCGGTCCGCGTGCGCGAGGATCGCGTCGACGCCGCCGTAGGCGAGGATCCACTTGGCCGCGAACCCCGCGCCCACGCCGGGGATCCCGGGGAGGTTGTCGGCCTGCTCCCCGGTCAGGGCCGCGAGGTCCGGGTAGTGCTGGGGCGGCACCTTGTACTTCTCCACCACGGCGGCGGCGTCCATGTGCTTGAGGTCGGACGGGGTGCGCCCGGGGTAGACCACCGTGACGTGCTCGTCGATCATCTGGAAGGCGTCCCGGTCCCCGGAGAAGACCAGCACCTCGTAGTCCTGCTCGGCGCCGCGGCGGGCGAGGGTGGCGAGGACGTCGTCGGCCTCGTGGCCCTCGGCGGTCACCACGGGCACGCCCAGGGCGTCGAGGATCCGGCGGATCTGCGGGACCTGCCCGTGGAACTCCTCGGGCGTCTCGTCCCGCCCGCCCTTGTACTCCTCGTACTCCTGGGAGCGCAGGGTGGGGCCGTCGAGGTCGAAGGAGACCACCAGGTGGGTGGGCCTCTGCTCGCGGATCAGCTTCACGAGCGTGTTCACGAAGCCGTAGACGGCCTCGGTGTGCCGGCCGTCGGAGGTCACGAAGGCGGGCCCGCCGCCGTACTCCGCGGCGCGGGACAGCGCGAAGAACGCGCGGAACGCCAGGGAGTGACCGTCGACCAGCAGCAGCTTGCGCTCGGGCCGGGAGACCGGGTGGGGGATCTCGACGTCGACGGGGTGGTCGGTGTCGGTCCCGACGGTCACCGTGCGGACAGCGGTCTCGGGGCTCGGGTCGGTCTGCGTGTGCTGCGTCGTTTTCTCCACGGACCCATCCTAGGGCCGGGCGGGAGCAGGGGCCGGCGGTCCGCCGGGGCCCGGCGGGTCAGCCGGCGCGGCCGGACAGTGCGCTCAGGCGACCTGGTTGATGATGGCCTCGGCGACCTCCCGCATGGAGAGCCGGCGGTCCATGGAGGTCTTCTGGATCCAGCGGAACGCCTCGGGCTCGGTGAGGCCCATCTTGGTGGTCAGCAGCGACTTCGCGCGCTCCACGAGCTTGCGGGTGGCGAACTGCTCCTTCATGTCCGAGACCTCGCGCTCGAGCGCGGCGATCTCCTCGGCGCGGGAGATCGCGATCTCGATCGCGGGCACGAGGTCGTCCACCGTGAACGGCTTGACCACGTAGGCCATGGCCCCCGCCTCGCGGGCGCGCTCCACGAGTTCCCGCTGGCTGAAGGCCGTCAGCAGGACCACCGGGGCGATCCGGTCCGAGGCGATCTGCTCCGCCGCGGTGATCCCGTCGAGGACGGGCATCTTCACGTCCATGAGCACGAGGTCGGGGCGGTGCTCGCGGGCGAGCTCCACGGCGCGCTGGCCGTTGTCGGCCTCCGCGACCACCTCGTAGCCCGCGTCTTGGAGCATCTCCACGATGTCCAGGCGGATCAGGGTCTCGTCCTCGGCGACCACCACCCGGCGGGCCGGGCGCAGGTCGTTCTCCGCCGCCTCGCCGGACAGGTCGTCGCGGGTCTCGGGCTCCTCCGCCGGGGAGGGGTTCGGCTGCTCCGTCACGCTGACTCCTTGGCTGCTGGTGCGTCGTTGCCCGCGCCGCGCGGGCAGCGGGGCCGGCGGCGCCCGACTGCCCGGCGCCGCGCGTTCCGTCCGATCAGCCCCAGCCTATAACTGTTGTAGAGTGGTCGAGCGCAGGAGCCGCCCTCCCGAGGCGGCGCGGACTGCGACCGCAGGCCCAAGTGGCGGAATTGGCAGACGCGCCGCACTCAAAATGCGGTTCCCCTGGAGTGTGGGTTCGAGTCCCACCTTGGGCACCGGCACCCCGGACCTCTCGGTCCGGGGTCTTCTCGTCCCGCCCCCGTGCCGTCAGCCCGCGGCGCCCCGCTCCCGCACCAGGTTGGTGACCCGGGCGGTGGACAGCCGCCGCCCCCGCTCGTCGGTCATCACGACCTCGTGGACGGTGAGCGTGGCGCCCAGGTGCAGCGCCGTGCACGTGCCGGTGACCGTCCCGGAGGCCACGCCGCGCTGGTGCGTCGCGTTGACGTCGACACCCACCGCGTACCGCCCCGGACCGGCGTGCACGCTGGCCGCGGTCGAGGCGAGCGTCTCGGCGAGGACGCAGTGCGCTCCCCCGTGCAGGATCCCGCCCGGCTGCGTGTTCGGCTCGACCGGCATCGTGGCGACCGCCCGCCCGGGCGTGAGCTCCGTGAACCGGATGCCCATCGCCCGGGCGAGACCGCCCATCCCGTGCCCGGGGAAGGCGGCGTGCAGCTCCTCGGGGACCCCGTGCTCGCGCAGGTCCCGGGAGTGCTCCTCGGGGGTCATGGCCGGGGGGCTGCTCACCCCTCCCGCCACGGTCCCACGCGCTCGCGCCGCTGACCGCTGCCCAGCAGCTCCCCGGCGTCGGCGACGTCGCCCACGCGGTGCACCTTGACGAGGTTCGTGGTGCCGGCGACCCCGGGGGGCGAGCCGGCGCAGATCACCACGAGGTCGTCCTTGCCCGCGAGGCCCTGCTCCTGGAGGTGCAGGTCGACCTGCCGGGTCATCTCGTCGGTGTGGTCGACCTTCGCGACCTGGATCGGCTGCACGCCCCACAGCAGGGACATGAGCGCCGTGACGAGGGGCTCCGGGGTGAACGCCAGGATCGGGTGGGCCGGGCGCAGCCGGGAGAGCCGGCGGGCGGAGTCCCCGGACTGGGTGAACGTGCAGAGGTAGCTGACGTCGAGCTGCCGGGCGATGGTCACCGCCGCCCGCGTCACCGCGCCACCGCGGGTTCGGGGCTCCGTGCCCAGCGCCGGGACGCGCTCGAGGGCCTGGGACTCGATGGCCTCGATGATGCGGGCCATCGTCTCGATCGTCTCGATCGGGTACTTGCCCACCGAGGTCTCCCCGGAGAGCATGACCGCGTCGGCGCCGTCGAGCACGGCGTTGGCGCAGTCGGAGGCCTCGGCCCGGGTGGGGCGGGGGCTGTCGATCATCGACTCGAGCACCTGGGTCGCGACGATCACGGGCTTGGCCCAGCGCCGGGCGAGCTCGATGGCGCGCTTCTGCACGATCGGGACCTGCTCCAGCGGCAGCTCCACGCCGAGGTCCCCGCGGGCCACCATGATGCCGTCGAACGCGTCGATGATCTCGTGCAGGGCGTCCACCGCCTGCGGCTTCTCGATCTTGGCGATCACCGGCAGCCGCCGGCCCTCCTCGTCCATGATCTCGTGCACCCGCACGATGTCCTTGGCGTCGCGCACGAAGGACAGGGCGATCAGGTCCACGCCGCGGCGCAGGGCCCAGCGCAGGTCGTCCTCGTCCTTCTCCGACAGGGCCGGGACGTTCACGGCCACGCCGGGAAGGTTGATGCCCTTGTTGTTGGACACCGCCCCGCCCACGACCACCTCGGTGGTGACGGTGGTGTCCGAGACGGCGGTGGCGCGCAGGGCGACCCGGCCGTCGTCGATGAGCAGCGGGTCGCCCACGTTGACGTCGCCCGGCAGGGCCTTGTGCGTGGTGGAGCACAGGCTCGCGGTGCCCTCGACGTCGTCGACGGTGATGGAGAACACGTCGCCGGGGAGCAGCTCGTGCGGACCGTCCGCGAAGCGGCCCAGCCGGATCTTCGGTCCCTGCAGGTCCGCGAGGATCGCGACCGTCTGCCCGGCGTCCGCCGAGGCGCGCCGCAGGTTCTCGTAGGACGCGTCGTGCACGGAGTGGTCGCCGTGGCTCATGTTGAGCCGGGCCACGTTCATGCCGGACCGGATCGCCTGGGAGAGGTTCTCGTACGAGGAGATGGCCGGGCCGATCGTGGCCACGATCTTTGCTCGTCGCATGTGTGCCGCCTTGGGTCGAGGGATGCCACCGGGGAGGACGCGCACAGCACTGCGGCCGGGGGCTCCGTCGCGCAGGACACGACGCAGCTCCCGGCCGCACTGCCTGGATGTCCGCCCTGGGGCGGGAGGTCGTTCCCAGCCTACCAACGCCGCCGCCGGTGTCGAGGCGCCCGGCCCGTCGGCCCGCCCCGGACGTGCGACGGCGCGGGCCGCCCCCTCCCTCTCGGAAGGGGGCGGCCCGCGCCGCGGGACCGTGGGGCCCGGTGCCGTCCTACAGGGTGAGGTCGATGGCCCGGTCGGTCGGGGCCACGGGCTCGGGCAGACGGGTCGAGCCCATGAGGAACCGTTCGACGGCGGCCGCGCAGGCGCGGCCCTCGGCGATCGCCCAGACGACGAGGGACTGGCCGCGGCCGGCGTCGCCGCACGCGAAGACGCCGTCCACGCTGGTCATGTACCGGTCGTCCCGGGCCAGGTTGGTCCGGCCGTCCAGCTCGGCGCCGATCTGCTCGGTGATGTCCTCGGACTCGTTGCCGGTGAAGCCCAGGGCCAGGAAGACGAGGTCCGCCGGGATCACCCGCTCGGTGCCGCCCTTGGGGGCGCGCCGGCCGTCGGGCAGGTACTCGGTCTCGGCGACCTTCAGGCCGGTGAGCCTGCCGCCCTCCCCCACGAACTCCACGGTGGAGGCCATGTAGGTGCGGTCGCCGCCCTCCTCGTGGGAGGTCGAGACCTCGAAGACCTTGGGCATCATGGGCCACGGGTCGGCGTCGGAGCGGTCCGCGGCGGGCTTGCGCCCGATCGCCAGGGACGTGATCGACGCCGCGCCCTGGCGGTTGGCGGTGCCGATGCAGTCCGAGCCGGTGTCGCCGCCGCCCAGGACGATGACGTGCTTGCCCGCCGCGGAGATCTGGTCCTCGACCTCGTCGCCGGCCACCACGCGGTTGCCCTGCACCAGGTAGTCCATCGCGAAGTGGACGCCGTCCAGGTCCCGGCCCGGGATCTCGAGGTCCCGCGGCCGGGTGGCGCCGGTGGCGACCACCACGGCGTCGTAGCGGCGCTTGAGCTGGTCCCAGGTGATGTCCTTGCCGATCTCCACCCCGGGGCGGAAGCGGGTGCCCTCGGCGCGCATCACGTCGAGGCGCCGGTCGAGGACCTCCTTCTCCATCTTGAAGTCGGGGATGCCGTAGCGCAGCAGCCCGCCGATGCGGTCGTCGCGCTCGTAGACCGCCACCGTGAACCCGGCCTGGGTCAGCTGCTGGGCGACCGCGAGGCCGCCGGGCCCGGAGCCCACGACCGCCACGGTCTTGCCGACCAGGCGCTGGGGCACGTACGGCTTGACGATGCCCTCGTCGAAGCCCATCTCCCCGATCGAGTACTCGATCTGCTTGATGGTCACCGCCGGCTGGTTGATGCCGAGCACGCACGAGGACTCGCACGGGGCCGGGCAGACCCGCCCGGTGAACTCCGGGAAGTTGTTGGTGGCGTGCATGCGCTCGACCGCCTCGGCGTCGAGGCCCCGCCACACGAGGTCGTTCCACTCGGGGATCAGGTTGCCGAGGGGGCAGCCCTCGTGGCAGAAGGGGATCCCGCAGTCCATGCACCGGCCGGCCTGCTTCTGCAGGACCCCCCGGTCCTGGGCCTCCTGGACCTCCTTCCAGTCCATGATCCGGACGGGCACCGGCCGCTTGGGGCGGTCGACGCGCTCGGTCACCTTCATGAAACCGCGCGGATCAGCCACGGGTCGTCACCTCCAGGATCTTGTGCCAGGCCTCGTCGCCGTCGGGGTCCTGCCCCTGGGTCCGGGCCTCTTCGCGGATGCCCTGCACGGCGGCGTACTCCCGCGGCAGGACCTTGGTGAAACGCCCGAGCGTGGCCACGGGGTCGGCCAGGAGCCGGTCCGCGAGCTCGGAGCCCGTCTCCTCGGCGTGCTTCGTGATGAGCGCCAGCACGACTTCGGCGTCCGCCTCGTCCAGGGGCAGCAGCTGCAGCTCGCCGCCGTCGCGCGCCTGCTTGTTGACCGAGGTCTCGGCGAGGTCGATGACGTAGGCCACGCCGCCGGACATGCCGGCGCCGAAGTTGCGCCCGGTGCGGCCGAGCACCAGGGCGGTGCCGCCGGTCATGTACTCGCAGCCGTGGTCGCCGATGCCCTCGACCACCGCGGTGGCGCCCGAGTTGCGCACCAGGAACCGCTCGCCCACGGTGCCGCGCAGGAAGATCTCCCCGCTCGTGGCGCCGTAGCCGATCACGTTGCCCGCGATGACGTTCTCGGAGGCCTCGAACACCGCGTCCCGCTCGGGACGCACGATGATCCGCCCCCCGGACAGGCCCTTGCCGCTGTAGTCGTTGGCGTCGCCCTCGAGCCGCAGGGTGATGCCCTGCGGGAGGAACGCGCCGAGGGACTGGCCGGCCTGGCCCGTGAGCGTCACGTCGATGGTGTCGTGGGCGAGGACGTCCGTGCCGAACGTCCGCGTCACCACGTGGCCGAGCATCGTGCCGACCGCGCGGTCCGTGTTGATGATGTGCTGCTGGATCCGCACGGGCTCGCGCTTCTCCAGGGCGGCCCGGGAGAGCCGGATCAGCTCGTTGTCGAAGTGCTTCTCCAGCTCGTGGTCCTGGCCGCGCATGTTGCGCACCGCCGCGCCCCGGTGCTCGAGCACCGTGGAGTGCAGGATCGGCGAGAGGTCCAGCCCGTGCGCCTTCCAGTGGTCGATGGCGTCCTTGGTCTCGAGGACCTCGGCGTGCCCGACGGCCTCCTCGATCGAGCGGAACCCGAGCTGGGCCAGGTACTCCCGGACCTCCTCGGCGATGAACTCGAAGAAGTTCACCACGTGCTCGGCCCGCCCCGTGAACCGCTTGCGCAGCTCCGGGTTCTGGGTGGCCACGCCCACCGGGCAGGTGTCCAGGTGGCACTTGCGCATCATGATGCAGCCCTCGACGATCAGCGGCGCCGTGGCGAAGCCGAACTCCTCCGCGCCGAGCAGCGCGGCGACGATCACGTCCCGGCCGGTCTTCATCTGCCCGTCCGCCTGGACGACCACGCGGTCCCGCAGTCCGTTGAGCATCAGCGTCTGCTGGGTCTCGGCGAGGCCGAGCTCCCAGGGGGCGCCGGCGTGCTTGAGGGAGTTCAGCGGGGCCGCGCCCGTGCCGCCGTCGTGCCCGGAGACGAGCACCACGTCCGCCTTGGCCTTGGTGACGCCCGAGGCCACGGTGCCGATGCCGATCTCGGAGACCAGCTTGACGTGCACCCGGGCCTGCGGGTTGGAGCGCTTGAGGTCGTAGATCAGCTGCGCCAGGTCCTCGATCGAGTAGATGTCGTGGTGCGGCGGCGGCGAGATCAGGGACACGCCCGGGGTGGAGTGGCGCGTGCGGGCGATCCACGGGTACAGCTTCTGGGCCATGAGCTGGCCGCCCTCGCCGGGCTTCGCGCCCTGGGCCATCTTGATCTGGATGTCGTCGGCGTTGGTCAGGTACAGGCTCGTGACGCCGAACCGGCCGGAGGCCACCTGCTTGATCGCCGAGCGCCGCTGCGGGTCGAGCAGCCGGTCGACGTCCTCGCCGCCCTCACCGGTGTTGGACTTCGCGCCGAGCCGGTTCATCGCGATCGCCAGGGTCTCGTGCGCCTCCTGGGAGATGGAGCCGTAGCTCATCGCCCCGGTCTGGAAGCGCTTGACGATCGAGCTGACGGGCTCGACCTCCTCGAGCGGCACCGGCTTGCGGTCCGCGGTGAAGCCCAGCAGCCCGCGCAGGGTCAGCAGCTTCTTCGTCTGGTCGTCCACGAGCTTCGTGTAGGACTTGAAGATGTCGTAGCGGCCGGTGCGGGTGGCGTGCTGCAGCCGGAAGACGGTCTGGGGGTTGAACAGGTGCGGCGGGCCGTCCCGGCGCCAGTCGTACTCGCCGCCGGTCTCGAGGTCCCGGTGGGGCTCGGTCACGCCGTCCGCCGGGTACGCCCGGCGGTGGCGGGAGGCCGTCTCCTCCGCGATCACGTCGAGGCCGATGCCGCCGATCTGGGTGTGGGTGCCGGTGAAGTAGTCGTCCACGAGCTCCCGCGACAGGCCGAGGGCCTCGAAGACCTGGGCGCCGCAGTAGGAGGAGACCGTGGAGATGCCCATCTTGGACATGATCTTCTGCACGCCCTTGCCCAGGGCCTTGATCAGGTTGTGCACCGCGTGCTCGGTGGTGATCCCGGTGAGGTCGCCCGAGCGGACCAGCTCCTCCGCGGACTCCATCGCCAGGTAGGGGTTCACCGCGGACGCGCCGTAGCCGATGAGCAGCGCCACGTGGTGGACCTCGCGCACGTCGCCGGCCTCCACGACCAGCGCCACCTTGGTGCGGGTCGCGGAGCGCAGGAGGTGGTGGTGCACGGCCGAGGTGAGCAGCAGCGACGGGATCGGGGCCCACGCGCCGTTGGAGTCGCGGTCGGAGACGATCACGTACTCGACGCCGCGGGCCACCGCCGCGGAGACCTTCTCGCAGATCTCCGCGATCCGGGCGCGCAGGGACTCCGCGCCGCCGTCGGGGCGGTACAGGCCCCGGACCTTGAGGGCCGCGGGCATCCCGTCCTCGCCCTCGAGGTGCAGGAACTGGTCGAGCTGGTCGTTGTCGATGACCGGGAAGTCCACCGCGACCTGGCGGGTGCGGACCCGCTCGGTGGTCAGCAGGTTGCCGGAGGGGCCCACGGAGCCGCGCAGGCTCGTGACGAGCTCCTCGCGGATGGCGTCCAGCGGGGGGTTGGTGACCTGGGCGAAGGACTGCACGAAGTAGTCGAACAGGGTGCGGGACTTCTCGGAGAGCACGGCGATCGGGGTGTCGGTGCCCATCGCGTAGATGGGCTCGGCGCCCTTGGCCGCCATGGGCCCGACGATCATCTTCAGCTCCTCCTGCGTGTACCCGAAGGTCTTCTGGCGCAGGGTGATGGAGGAGCGCGGGTGGATCATGTGCTCGCGCTCGGGGAGGTCCGTGATGTCGACGATGTTGCTGTCGGCCCACTCCTCCCACGGGGCGGCGGAGGCGATCTGGGCCTTGATCTCGGCGTCCTCGACGATCCGGCCCTGCGCGGTGTCCACGAGGAACATCGTGCCCGGGGACACGCGGCCCTTGCGCACGATCTTGCGGTCCCCGACGTCGACGACGCCGACCTCCGAGGCGAAGACGACCAGGCCGTCGTCCGTGACCCAGAACCGGCCGGGGCGCAGCCCGTTGCGGTCCAGCAGGGACCCGACCTGCACGCCGTCGGTGAAGGCCACCGCGGCGGGCCCGTCCCACGGCTCCATGAAGGAGGCGTGGTAGCGGTAGAACGCCTTGCGGGCGGGGTCCATGGTCTCGTGGTTCTCCCAGGCCTCCGGGATCATCATCATCATGGCCTGGGTGACCGGCCGGCCGGAGAGCACGAGCAGCTCGGCGACCTCGTCCAGGGACTGCGAGTCGGAGGCGCCCTCCGAGCAGATCGGGAACAGCTCCTCGGGGTTGCGGCCCAGCAGCGGGGACTTCAGCTGCGACTGGCGGGCGCGCATCCAGTTCCGGTTGCCCTTGACGGTGTTGATCTCGCCGTTGTGCGCGAGCGTGCGCATGGGCTGGGCCAGCGGCCACGAGGGGAAGGTGTTGGTGGAGAACCGGGAGTGCACGATCGCGAGCTCGGTGGTGAACCGCTCGTCGGACAGGTCCGGGTAGAAGGGCTCGAGCTGCTGGGTGGTCAGCATGCCCTTGTAGACGATCGTGCGCGAGGACAGCGAGGGGAAGTAGACGCCGGACCGGTTCTGGGCGCGCTTGCGCAGCCGGAACGCCTTCTGGTCCAGGCGCCGCCGGGCGGCCTCGTCCTCGGGGGCCGGCGTGGTCTCGGCCACGAACAGCTGCACGAAGTAGGGCATGACCTCCCGCGCGGACCGGCCCACCACGGACTCGGCGATCGGGACGGGCCGCCAGCCGAGGACCTGCAAATCCTCGGAGCGCGCGAGCTCCTCGAGGGCGCCCTGGATCCGCTCCGCGTTCTCTCCGCCGTGCGGGAGGAACGCGGTGCCCACGGCGTAGCCGCCCAGGGGCGGCAGCTCGAAGTCCAGCACGGCGCGGAAGAACGCGTCCGGCAGCTGGGTCAGCAGCCCGGCGCCGTCACCGGTGCCCTCGTCGCCGCCCACGGCGCCGCGGTGCTCCAGGTTGCGCAGTGCCGTCAGCGCCGCGTCGACGATCTCGTGGCTCGGGGCGCCGTTGAGGGTCGCGACCACGGCGAGGCCGCACGCGTCCTTCTCCTCGTCCGGGTGGTAGAGGCCCTGCTCCTCGGGCGCGTTGGAGAACTGCTCGAACGGGGACTCCGGCTGCTCCTGCGCGGTCTCGGCGGGATCGGCCGGACGCGGGTCCGTGCCGCCCTGGGCGGAAGTGTCACCGGGGGTGCCGGCCGGGGTAGAGGTCATGACTGACGTCTCCTCACCATGGGATGCGGTCAACAGGAGCGGCCCCCGCGGCAGAGCTCCGGTCGGGAGGTGCCGCCGGATCGTGAGCTGCCGCCGACGTCCTCGAGCAGTGGTCGAAGAGGTGCCGGGCGGCGGAAGGGCCCCGTTCCAGGAATGTCCGACGATGGACGATCGTGGCGTGCACCGGAGCGGTGGACGTGGTTCACCCGTCCGCCGGTCAGGCGCTGGAAAAATCTAGCACTCAGATGTTACAGCTCTGAAAACTCTCCGGCCAGGAGCCCCGGTGCGGCCCCCGGTGCGGTATCAGGCGCGCGAGGACTCCACCGCGGCGCCGCGGGCCCTGCGGCGGCGGAGCACCGCCGCCGCGAAGAGGGCCAGCCCGAGCAGCACGAGCCCCAGGGCGGTCCACACGTGCACGCGCAGGCCCAGCACCATGAGGGACGGGTCGATCCGCAGGAACAGCTCGATGAGCATCCGGCCCAGGCCGTAGTGGACCAGGTAGAGCGCGAAGAGGCGGCCGCCGTCCAGGCGGAACCGCCGGTCCAGGGCCAGCAGGAGCACCACGCCGAGCAGGTTCCACAGGGACTCGTAGAGGAACGTGGGGTGGAAGAGCGTGTCGGCCGGCAGCCCGGCCGGGAAGTTCGGGCTGCCGGGGTCGATCTCGAGGCCCCACGGCAGGGTGGTGGGCCGGCCGAAGAGCTCCTGGTTGAACCAGTTGCCCCAGCGCCCGATCGCCTGCGCGAGGAGCAGGCCGGGTGCCGCGGCGTCGGCGAAGACGGCCAGGGAGACGTTGTTGCGGCGGCACACCCACCACGCGGCCGCCGCGCCGAAGGCCACGGCCCCCATGATCCCGAGACCGCCCTCCCAGATCCGCAGCGCGTCGACGGGGTCGGCGCCCGGGCCGAAGTAGCCGGCCGGGTCGGTGATGAGCACGTGGTAGACGCGGGCGCCCACGATCCCGGCGGGAACGGCCCACATCACGATGTCCCACACGATCTCCGGGTCCAGCCCCCGGGCCGCCCAGCGGCGCGTGGTCAGCCACAGCGCCGCCGCGATGCCCGCGAGGATGCACAGCGCGTAGGCGTGCACGGTCAGCGGGCCGAGCGAGAAGCCGGACCAGTCCGGGGAGGGGATGCCCTGCCGGAGCGGGGCGCTCATCAGGGCGGGCACGGGGGGAACGGCGCTCAGCAGCATGCGGTGGGGCCTCGGCTCGTGGGGTCGTCGGGACGGGCGGCCCCGCCCGGAGGAGGGCGGGGCGCCACGTCACGCTATCAGGCGCGCCCGGCCAGTTCCCGGGCCAGCGCGCCCACGGCCTCGGGGCCGCCGTCGGCCAGCGCCTGCACGAGGGCGGTGCCCACGATGACGCCGTCCGCGTAGGCCCCGATCTCCTCGACGTGCTCCCGGCGGGAGACGCCCAGCCCCACGCACACGTGCTGGGCCCCGGCGGCGCGGGTGTCCGCCACGAGCTTCTCGGCGACGTCGGAGACGGCGTCCCGGGCGCCGGTGACGCCCATCACGGAGACCGCGTAGACGAAGCCGCTCGCGGCCTTGACCACCAGGTCGAGCCGCTCCCGCGAGGAGGAGGGCGCCACCAGGAAGATCCGGTCCAGGCCGTGGGCCTGGGACGCGGCGAACCACTCCCGGGCCTCGTCGGGGATCAGGTCGGGGGTGATCATCCCCGCTCCCCCGGCCTCGGCGAGCCGGCGGGCGAACGTGTCGACGCCCATCTGCAGGACGGGGTTCCAGTAGGTCATCACCACGGGCACCGCGTCGGTGCGCTCGGCCACGGCACGGACCACGCGGAACACGTCGGCCACCCGGAAGCCGTTGGCGAGGGCCGTGGTGGTCGCGTGCTGGATCACCGGCCCGTCCATGACGGGGTCCGAGTACGGGATGCCGATCTCGATGACGTCGGCGCCGTTGGTGCCCAGGGCCACGGCCGCCTCGATGGACTCGTCGACGGTCGGGAAGCCGGCGGGGAGGTAGCCGACGAGGGCCGGCCGGCCCTGGTCCCGGCACTCGGCGATGCGCGCGGCGAGCCGCGAGCCGGGGTCGGCGCTCAGGCCCGGCGGCAGGAGGCGGGAGGCGAGGTCCGCCCCGGGGGTCTCGTGTCGGGTGGTGCTCACAGTCGCTCGCCCTTCTCGCCGAGCTCGGCCTCGGCGCTGTCGTCCGGGAGCATCCCGAACCATTCCGCGGCGGTCGCCACGTCCTTGTCGCCCCGCCCGGAGAGGGAGACCACGATGATCTTCTCCGCGGCCGCCTCCGGCCCGAGCTCCTCCACCCAGCGCCGGCCGATCTTCAGCGCGCCGGCCAGGGCGTGGGAGGTCTCGATGGCGGGGATGATGCCCTCGGTGCGGCACAGGAGCCGGAAGGACTCCATCGCCTCCACGTCGGTGATCGCCTCGTAGCGCGCCCGCCCGATGTCGTGCAGGTAGGAGTGCTCGGGGCCCACGGCCGGGTAGTCCAGGCCCGCGGAGATCGAGTGGGACTCGAGCGTCTGCCCGTCCTCGTCCTGCATGAGGTAGGTCCGGGCGCCGTGCAGCACCCCGGGACGGCCCAGCGAGATCGTGGCGGCGTGGCGTCCGGACTCCACGCCGTCCCCGCCGGCCTCGAGGCCGTAGAGCTCCACCGAGGGGTCGTCCAGGAAGCCGTGGAAGATGCCGATCGCGTTGGACCCGCCGCCCACGCAGGCCGCGACGGCGTCCGGGAGGCGCCCGGCCTGGGCCAGGATCTGCTCGCGGGTCTCCTCGCCGATCTGCTCGTGGAAGTAGCGGACCATCGCGGGGAACGGGTACGGCCCCGCCGCGGTGCCCAGCAGGTAGTGGGTGTGCTCGACGGAGGCGACCCAGTCCCGCAGGGCCTCGTTGATCGCGTCCTTGAGCGTGCGGGAGCCGTTGGTCACGGGCACCACGGTGGCGCCCAGCAGCTCCATGCGCGCGACGTTGAGGGCCTGGCGCCGGGTGTCCTCCTCGCCCATGTAGACCACGCACTCCATGCCGAACAGGGCGGCGGCGGTGGCCGAGGCCACGCCGTGCTGGCCGGCACCGGTCTCGGCGATCAGCCGGGTCTTGCCCATCCGGCGCGCCAGCAGGGCCTGGCCGAGCACGTTGTTGATCTTGTGCGAGCCGGTGTGGTTGAGGTCCTCCCGCTTGAGGAAGATCCGGCACCCGGCCTCGGCGGCGAAGCGCTGGGCCTCGGTGAGCAGGGAGGGCCGGTTCGAGTAGTCGCGGGAGAGCCGCTGGAACTCCGCGGTGAACTCCGGGTCGGCCTTCGCCTTCTCGAACACGTCCGTGAGCTCGTCGAGGGCGGCGATGAGGGACTCGGGCATCCACCGGCCCCCGAAGTCCCCGAAGTACGGTCCGGGGGCCTCGCGCAGGGAGGCGGCCTCCGCGGCGACGGCGTCCGCCTCGGCCTCGGGGACGTGCCGCCGGGCGCGCGCGGCGGCACCGGCCGCGCGGAAGGCCGCGATGGTGGACGCGGGCTCGGCGCTGCGCACGAGGGCCTCGCCGACCAGGACGGCCTTGGCACCGTGCGAGGCGTAGAGGGCGATCTGCTCCTCGCCCTCGACGCCGGACTCGGCCACGATCACCGCGTCCTGGGGCAGGAGGCCGGCGAGCCGGCCGAAGGTCTCGACGTCGGTGTCGAGGGTCTTGAGGTTGCGGACGTTGACGCCCACGATGCGGGCGCCCACGGCGACCGCCCGCTCGATCTCCTCGGGCGTGTGCGTCTCCACCAGGGCGTGCATGCCCAGCTCGTGGGTCAGCGCGAGGAAGCGGCGCAGCTCGTCGTCGGAGAGGGCGGCGACGATCAGCAGGACGAGGTCGGCCCCGTGGGCGCGCGCCTCCCAGATCTGGTACTCGTCGACCGTGAAGTCCTTGCGCAGCACGGGCACCCCCACCGCCGCGCGCACGGCGTCGAGGTCCGCCAGGGAGCCGTTGAAGCGTCGCTGCTCCGTCAGCACGGAGATCACCGAGGCCCCGCCGTGCTCGTAGGCCGCGGCCAGGCGCGCCGGGTCCTCGATCGGGGCCAGCGCGCCCTTGGAGGGGCTCGAGCGCTTGACCTCGGCGATGACCTGCACGGCGTCCGTGCTGGGTCCCCGGAGCGCCGACTCGGCGTCCAGGGCCGGCGGCCGCTGTGCGGCGGCCCGGCGGAGCTCGTCGAGGCCGACGTGCTCCCGGCGCTCCGCGAGATCCGCCCGGACGCCCTCGATGATGGCGTCCAGGACCGTCCCGGTGCTCTGTTGCGACATGGTTTCCTGTCCTCTCGGCGGCGCTGGCCGCGCTGGTGCGTTCGTGGGCCGCGCCCGGACCGGGCGGGGACGGCGACCGGTCCCTTCCGGGGACCGGTCGGCCCGTGCGCGTGCCGCGCTCCCGGGGCCGGCCCGCGCCGGCCCCGGTCTCAGCCCTAGTGCTGGCGGGCCTCGTGCTTGCGCTGCTCGGAGCCGCTGCCGTGGCCCATCCTGCTCAGCACGGCGCCGGCGACGAGCCCGACGACGACCAGCACGATGCCCGCGATCAGCAGGGCGGTGCTGCCCACCGTGAAGCCCACCACGCCCACGATGACGCCCACCGACATGATGCCGACGGTCACCCACGCGGCCAGCGTGTTGCCGTGCCCCACGAAGCCGGTGTGGTCGAGGACGATCTCGTTTCCGTTTGCCATGTTGTTGCACTCCCGATTTCCCTGCCGGAGCCGGCCGGCTCCGCGCGCACGGCCCCGGCGGGGCGCGGCGGTTGCTGACAGTCTGTCCCGTCCCATTGTGCCACCCCTCGGCCCGCGCCCGCGCACGCCCCACGGGGCCCCGGGGCGCCCGCTGCCCCGCCGCGGCGGGCCCGGGCCCCGGGGCGGGCAGGGTGCTCAGGCGGTGGGGTCGTGGCCCTCGGTGAGGGCGTCCCACGAGTCGATCTCGTCGCCGGAGCGGGCCGTCCCGGCCGGGGGCCCGTCCGCCCCGGAGCGCTCGTAGCGCCGGGCCGCGGTCCAGGTGCGGCCGGCCACGAGGGCCCAGGCGCCGCACAGCGCCACGAGCGCCGAGGCGGCCGCCGCGAGCGGGGGCCAGGCGGTGACGGCGAAGTCGCCGCCGGCGTTGATCATGCCGGTGGCCTCGCCCACGGCGGTCTGCGCGGCCCCGGCCGGATCGGCCAGCACGGCCACGGACGCGGCCAGTGCGCCGAGGCCGGCGAGCACGACCACCACGGACACCACGGTGCGCAGCACCCGGCCGGAGATCGCCGTGGTGAGGGCACCGGCGGCCGCGACGAGCCCGAGGGCGGTGACGGCCGGCGCGGCGTCGGACCCGGCGACGTCCACGGTCACGGGCTCGAGCGTGGTCTGCACCGTGGCGGAGACCCAGGTGGCGGCCGAGCAGGCGAACACGGCCAGGGCGGCGACCAGGGTGGCGAGCACCACCGTGGACCGCCGGGACAGCGCCGCCCGCCGGGAGCCGCGGGCCTCAGGCACGCCCGGCGCCCGTCTCCGGCACGGCCACCCGGTCGAGGTCCAGGGCGTGCAGCCGCTCGGCGAGCAGCACCGCCCGCAGCGGTGCGGTGGCCTTGTTGAGGGACTCGAGGGCCTCGGTCTCGGGGTCGGAGTCCGCGACGATCCCGCCGCCGGCCTGGACGTACGCCTTGCCGTCGACGAGCAGGGCCGTGCGGATGGCGATGGCCATGTCCATGTCCCCCGCGAAGTCGAGGTAGCCGACCACGCCGCCGTAGACGGCGCGGCGCAGGGGCTCGTACTCGTCGAGCAGGCGCAGGGCCCGGGGCTTGGGCGCCCCGGAGAGGGTGCCGGCGGGGAACGTCGCGGCGAGCACGTCGTAGGCGGTGGCGTCCGGGCGCATCCGGCCGACGACGTTGGAGCACAGGTGCATGATGTGGCTGAAGCGCTCCACCTCCATGAACTCCGTGACCTCCACCGAGCCCGGGACGGCGATCTTGGAGATGTCATTGCGCGCGAGGTCCACGAGCATGAGGTGCTCGGAGCGCTCCTTCTCGTCCTGGAGCAGGTCCCGCTCCAGCGCGAGGTCCTCCTCGACCGTGCGCCCGCGCGGGCGGGACCCGGCGATGGGGTGGGTCACCGCCTGGTCCCCCGTGACGGTCACGAGCGCCTCCGGGGAAGAGCCGACGATCGAGAAGGGACGGCCGCCGGCGTCCTCGAAGCTGTACAGGTACATGTACGGGCTGGGGTTGATGGCGCGCAGCATGCGGTAGACGTCGAGGGAGTCGGCCGTGCACCCGGTCTCGAAGCGCCGGGAGACGACCACCTGGAAGATGTCCCCGTCCACGATGGCCTTCTTGCCCTCCACGATGGAGTTCATGAACAGGGTGCGGTCCCAGCTCTGGTCGACCTTGGACTCCAGGTCCCCCCGGATCTCGTCGCTGCCGGTGAGCGTCGAGGCCGTGCCGTGGCCGAGGGGCCGGGCGAGCCGCTCCAGCATCGCGTGCACCCGGTCCACGGCGTCGGCCCAGGCCTCGTCGACGCGCTCGTCGGTGTCGTCGAAGTTGATCGCGTTGGCCGCGAGCATCACGGTGCCGTCCGTGTTGTCGTGGATGGCGATGTCCGAGACCAGGTTCATGGCCAGCTCGGGGATGCGCAGGTCGTCCTCCGGCGGGTGCGGGAGCTTCTCCCAGCGGCGCACGGCCTCCCAGCCGACGAAGCCCACGAGCCCGGAGGTCAGCGGGGGGACGTCCTCGAAGCGCTCCGTGTGCAGCAGCGCCATGGTGTCCCGCAGCGCCTCGACGGGGTTGCCGCCGGTGGGGGCGCCGGCCGGGGCCTGCCCGATCCAGTGCGCCTCGCCGTCCCGGGCGGTGAGCGTGGCCCGCGAGTTGGCGCCGATGAAGGAGTAGCGGGACCAGACGCCGCCCTCGGCGGCGGACTCGAGGAGGAACGTGCCCGCCCGGGCCGCCCCGTCCTCGAGGGCGAGGGCCCGGTAGAGACCGATCGGGGTCATGGCGTCCGCGAGAATCTTGACGCGGACGGGGATGACGCGGCGCTCCGCGGCGAGCGCGCGGAACTCCTCGAGCGTGGGGCTGATGCTGCCCAGGTCCTGCATGGGTGTCGACCTGACTTCCTGGTGGCGGACGGGAGGAATGAGGGTGGCGGGGCTCAGACGGCGGCGACGGCGCCGAGGTCGCGGCCGTCGAAGCAGCTGCGGGTGCCGGTGTGGCAGGCCGCCCCGGTCTGGTCGACCCGGACGAGGAGGGCGTCGCCGTCGCAGTCGAGGCTCACGCTGTGCACGGCCTGGACGTGCCCGGACGTGTCGCCCTTGCGCCAGTACTCCTGGCGGGAGCGGGACCAGAACGTCACGCGGCCCTCCGTGAGGGTGCGGCGCAGGGCCTCGTCGTCCATCCAGCCCAGCATGAGCACCTCGAGGGTGTCGTGCTGCTGCACCACGGCGGCCACGAGGCCCGAGGGGTCGCGCTTGAGCCGCCGGGCCACGGCGGGGTCGAGGACGTCGGTTCCGGTGTCGGGGGTCTGCTCGCTCATCGCCACCCATCCTATCGACCTGTCCGGGCGGCCCGGCCCCCGGCGCCCCCCGGCGTCCGCCGGGGGGCGCCGGAGCCGTCAGGGGGCCTCCGGCCGGGCGCACCACCGGAGCCCGTCCGTGTCCTCGCCCGTGTCTTCGCCCGTGTCCTCGTACTCGTCGGGGGACCCCCCGGTGTCCGCGTGGCCGAGCAGCCGGCGGGTCAGCGCCTCCCGACCGGAGAGGAGCTCGTCGAGGGCGGCGGACAGGTCCGCGTCCGCCGCGTCCTCGCCCCGGACCGCCGCCGCGAGGACGGCCCGGCGGACCAGCTCCTTCGGGAAGGAGCCGGTGGTCCCCTCCGCGCGCGCCGCCGCGGCGTCGAGGGCGGCGGCGGAGAACCGCTGCTCCCCCGCGTACCGCCGGAACAGCCGGGACCGGGCGTCCGCGTCCGGCAGCGGCACCTCGACCGCGAGGTCCACGCGCCCGGGGCGCTCGGCGAGCGCCCGCTCCAGCACGGCCACGCGGTTGGTCGTGAGCACGAACGCGACGTCGGCGTCGCCGTCGAGCCCGTCCAGGGCGTCGAGCACCTCGAAGAGCACCGGCTGGGGCCCGGGCCCGAGGTCCCGGTCCATCGCCACGAGGTCGACGTCCTCGAGCACCACGATCGACGGCTGGAAGGTGCGGGCCACCTCGGCGGCGGCCCCGATGAGGTGCAGGCCCGACCCGGTCAGCAGGATCGCCGTGGTCCCCGGGGTGACGGAGAGCAGGTGCCGGACCGTGAGGGTCTTGCCGGTCCCCGGCGGGCCGTGGAGCAGGATCCCGCGCTTGAGGTGCTGGCCCGCGGCCCGGAGCGCGTCGCGGTGCTCCCCGATGCCCACGACGTGCCCCACCACCTGCTCCAGCAGGCCCGGGGGCAGCACGATCTCGTCGGCGGGCACGTGCGGGCGCGGCAGGAACGTGGCCCCGGCCTCGCTGCCGTACTCGGTGGCGGCGAACGAGAGCACCTGGCCGCGCAGCACGCTGCGCTCGAGCATCAGCGCCCGCAGCCGGGCGAGGAACGTGGCGCAGACGGCGGGGTCCGCGGCGAGCACCTCCAGGACCACCTGCGACCGGCCGTACTCGGGCCGGGGCATGCGCTGGAGCACGGCCACCGGCACCCCATCCACGGTGAGGCACCGGATGCCGAACGCGACGACCTGCCGCTCGGTGGCCGGGCCCGTGGCCCGGGTCGCGTAGTCGACGGGACCGATGTCGGCCCCGGAGTACGGGGCCGTGAGCAGCTCGGCGAGGCCGAGGTCGTCGCGGCTCCGGCCGCCGCTGACGCCGAGGAGGGAGCCCGGCCCGTCCCCCGCCAGCTCGGCGAGGGCGATGTCGACGTCCGCCAGGCGGTGCGGGGCGAAGTCCTCCGAGACCACGGGCAGGGTGCGCACGTCCGCGCCGAGCACCGCGGACAGGTGCCGCCCGAGCGGCGTGGGCTCGTCCCCGCGCTCGGGCGGCAGGGCGGCGAGGCGGTCCACCAGGCGCCGGACCGAGCGCAGGAGCTGGGCGTCGTCCGGATCAGGGACCGGGCCGGCGGGAGAGGAGTCGTCCATGGGCCGACCCTACCGGGACGGTGGGCAGACGGGTGGCGGCGACAGTCAGGAAGGACACCGCGAGGATCAGCACGGACAGCCCGAGGGCGTAGGTGCCCACCGCGCGATAGCCGCCCACCAGGGCGGGGTCGAGGAAGAAGTACGGGTACCAGCCCACCAGCTGCCCGCGGACCAGGGTGTACACGGCCCACAGCGCCGGGAACACGGTGGACGCCCAGGTGGCGGCCCAGCGCAGCCGCCGGCGGCCCGGGCACAGCAGGAAGTCGGCCACGGCGTAGACCGGCAGCACGAAGTGCAGCACCTGCGAGGACAGCGGGACGAGGAAGAGGTGGCCGAACAGCTCTGCGTTGGCCAGCAGCACCCCGAACACCGCCCCGGAGACCACGGTGTAGGTGGTGGCCATCGCCCGGAGCCCGGTCAGCCAGCCCGGCTCCTGCGCCCCGGCGGCGGTGTGCAGGAGGGCCAGCAGCACGGCCAGGATCAGCAGCACGGCGCTGTGGACCGTGAAGTAGCTGAACAGGTTCGACCCCAGGCAGGTGCGCGTCACGAAGGCGCAGTCCGCCCGCGAGACCAGGGCCCAGACCGCGACGGCCAGGGCGCAGGCCCGGGCGGCGACGACGACGACTCGCACGTTCGTCCTCCTCCCGGCCCTCCGGGCTCCAGGATAGGAGTTCCGGCACCCCCAGGCCGTGCCCGCCCGCCCGTGGCCCTGCCAGGTCGGGTCGGCGGCGCCTATGGTGGGAGCAGGACCAGAGCGGCGACGGCGGGCGGGACCGAGACGATGCATCCCAGGGCGGCGACGGGGCGGCGCGCCGCCCCCGGCACGGCGGTGGCCGCGCTCGTCGTCGCGGTGCTGTGCGGATGCGGGAGCCCCGGCGCCCCGGGCCCGCCGACCGGCTCCCCCACGGCCGCGGCGCCCCCGGCCTCCCCCGCTGCGTCGACCGCTCCCGCCACGGACGTCACGTGGGGCGCCTATCCGGACCGCCGGGAGGCGTGCGCGGCGGTCGCCGACGACATCCTGGTGCTCGCGCTGCTGCCGGCCGGCCTCTCGGCGGGCCCGACCGTGGCGGAGGTGCAGGACGTCGAGGACGAGGTCGAGGCCGTGCGCGGGGCCGCTCCTCCGGCGCTGGCCGCGGACTACGCGCGGGTGCAGCTGCTGGTCGACTCCTACGGGGAGGACCTGGCGGAGGACCCCTCGGCGCGGTTCGACGGGCAGGCGCTCGACGAGGCGCTCGTCCCGGTGCGGGACTGGTTGGAGGGGACCTGCCGGGACGGCGACCGAGCCTGAGGTCTCAGCGGCGCAGCGTGGCGGCGGGCGGCTCCCCGAACCGGGCCCGGTAGGCGGTCGCGAAGCGCCCGGGATGGCCGAAGCCCCAGCGGGCGGCGACGGCCGCGACCGTCACGCCCCCGGCCGGGTCGGCCCGGAGCAGCTCCTGCTGGGCGGCGTCCAGGCGGGCCTCCCGCAGGTAGCCGACGGGGGTGCGCCCGAGCTCCCGGCGGAACGCGGCCTGCAGCCCCCGGGGGCTCATCCGTGCCGCCGCGGCGATCTCGGCGAGACCGACGTCCTCGTGCAGGTGCTCGTCGACGAAGGCGACCGCCCGGCGCACCTGCGCCGGCAGCGCCCGTGCGCTCTCCGACGGCGCCGGCTGCGCCAGGAAGGTGTTCGGGAAGCAGTGCAGCAGGGCACCGGCCAGCGACCGGAACGCCTCGGCCCGCACCAGGGGCGTGCGCAGCGCCTCCGCGTTGGGCAGCAGGTCCCGGTGGAAGTGCCGGACCTGGGCCAGCCAGTACCGCGTCATCTGCGCGGACACGGGCGTGCTGCCCGTGTCCGCGCAGCGCGAAGTCCGGCCGGCCGAGCAGGTTGCGCGCGATCGCCTCGACCGAGCGGGCGTCCAGGACCACGGTGCTCAGCTCCAGCAGCCCGTCCCACCGGCCGCCGTACAGACCCTGGGGCAGCAGGAACGGCAGGGTCGTGCCGATGCGCTCCTTCCCGGAGCTGACCGTCAGCCGCCCGGTCAGCACGTGCACGACCGAGTACGTGCCCGAGACGTCGCCCGTGCCGGAGGACTCCGAGGTGGACAGCCGGAACCGGTGCGCCAGGAGCGGGCCCGTCGAGGCCGCCGCCATGCGCAGCTCGAACGAGGCGTCGGTGGGTGGGCGCATGCCGAGACCCGTGTAGAGCTCGGACATGGCGGCGATGCCCCGGTCGGCGTCGTTCGTGGCGAACGACGTCCGGCGGACCGGGTCCGCCGCGGGGCCGGAGTTCTCGCCCGGGGCGGACGGCTCGGTCGTGGTTATGGATGTCCTCGGCACGTGCAGGAGCGGCCCCGTTCCGGGGCCGCTCCTGGTTCGGTGCGCTATCGGCGGTTGAGGAGGCCGCGCAGCATGCCGCCCAGACCGCGGCCGCTCCTGCCCGCGCCCGCCTGGCCGGCGGCGTTCATTCCGCGGGTGCCCCGGCGTCCGCCGGCGGGACGGCCGGCGGTCCCCCCGGCACGTCCGGTGAAGCTCCTGATGATGCTGTTCAGTCCCACGGTGGACTCTCCTTCGGGTCGGCCTGTCGAGCGACTGTCGTCAGCTCACTGTCGACTCTACGCCCGGTGGCCGTCCCGGACCACGGGGCCGTTCAGCGGACCTCGTGGCCGGCCGCGCGCAGCGCGTCCTTGACCTCGGCGATCGCGTGCACGGGACCGAAGTGGAAGATCGAGGCGGCGAGCACGGCGTCCGCGCCCGCGTCCACCGCCGGCGGGAAGTGCTCGGGGGCGCCCGCGCCGCCGGAGGCGATGAGGGGCACGTGCACCCGGGCGCGCACGGCTTGGATCATCTCCAGGTCGAAGCCCGCCCGGGTGCCGTCCGCGTCCATGGAGTTGAGCAGGATCTCCCCCACGCCGCGGTCCTCGGCCTCCTGCGCCCAGTCCAGGGCGTCGAGACCGGTCAGCGTGCGCCCCCCGTGGGTCGTGACCTCGAAGCCGGAGGGCGTGTTGCCCGTGCGGCGGGCGTCGAGGGAGAGGACGAGCACCTGGCTGCCGAAGTGCCCGGTGATCTCGTCGATCACGCCGGGCCGGGCGACCGCGGCGGTGTTGATGGACGCCTTGTCCGCGCCGCAGCGCAGCAGCCGGTCGACGTCGGCGACCGCGCGGACGCCGCCGCCCACCGTGAGCGGGATGAAGACCTGCTCGGCCGTGCGGGAGACCACGTCGAAGGTCGTGGCCCGGGCCGCCGAGGAGGCCGTGACGTCGAGGAACGTCAGCTCGTCCGCACCGGCCTCGTTGTAGCGCTTGGCGAGCTCCACCGGGTCACCGGCGTCGCGCAGGTTCTCGAAGTTCACGCCCTTGACGACTCGACCGGCGTCGACGTCCAGGCAGGGGATGACACGTACGGCAACGCCCACGGGCGGCACCTCCTCGGCTGCGGGGATGGGGCGGGAAGGGGGTCAGATCCGGGCGGCCTGGATCGGGGAGACCAGGATGGCGCGGGCCCCGACGTCGTAGAGGGCGTCCATGACCTTGTTGGTCTCGGACTTGGGGACCATGGCGCGCACGGCCCAGGCGTTGCCGCGGCCGAGCCGGGAGATGGTGGGCCCCTCCATTCCGGGGGTGATCCGGGTGGCGGCCTCGACGTACTCCTCGGCGACGTCGTAGTCCATCAGCACGTACTGCCGGGCCACGAGCACGCCCTGCAGGCGCCGCCGGAGCACGGCCAGGCCCTCGGGCTCCCCGGCCGCACGGCTGCGGATGAGCAGCGCCTCGGAGGTCATGATGGGGTCGCCGAAGACCTGCAGGCCCGCGGCGCGCAGGGTGTTGCCGGTCTCCACGACGTCGGCGATCGCGTCCGCCACGCCCAGCCGGATGGAGGACTCCACGGCGCCGTCGAGGCGGACCACGGAGGCCTCCACGCCCTGCTCGGCGAGGTAGTCGCGCAGCAGGCCGTCGTAGCTCGTGGCGATCCGCCGGCCCGCCAGCTCGGTGATCGAGGAGAACTCGCCCGCCGGGCCCGCGAACCGGAACGTGGAGCGGGCGAAGTCCAGCCCGAGGTCCTCGTCGGCGTGGGCCCCGGAGTCCAGGAGCAGGTCCCGGCCGGTGATCCCGACGTCGAGGATGCCCCCGCCCACGTACACCGCGATGTCCCGGGGGCGCAGGTAGAAGAACTCGACGTTGTTCTCGGGGTCCACGAGCACCAGCTCGCGGGAGTCCCGCCGCTGCCGGTAGCCGGCCTCCTTGAGCATGGTGACGGAGGACTCGGACAGGGCGCCCTTGTTGGGCACTGCGACACGCAGCATGGGGTTCCTTCTCGGCTCAGGGAGTTCGGTGGGGCGGGGACGGACGGTGCGGCGGGGCGCTCAGAGGTGGCGGTAGACGTCCTCGAGCCGCAGGCCCTTCGCGACCATCATCACCTGCACGTGGTAGAGCAGCTGCGAGATCTCCTCCGCGGCCTGCTCCGAGGTCTCGTACTCGCAGGCCATCCAGACCTCGGCGGCCTCCTCGACGACCTTCTTGCCGATGCCGTGCACGCCGGTGTCGAGCTCCCGGACCGTGCCGGAGCCCTCCGGTCGGGTCACGGCTTTGTCGCTGATCTCGGCGAAGAGGGTCTCGAAGGTTTTCACGACTACCAGGGTAATGGGTCCGCGACGGCCTCCGGACCGGCGCGGGCCCGCACGCCCCGCGGGACGGGGCTCAGACCCCGAGGGAGCGCAGCAGCAGCGCGGTGCGCACCGCGGCGGCCGTGGCCTCGTAGCCCTTGTCCTCCTGGGAGCCCTCGAGCCCGGCGCGGTCCAGGCCCTGCTGCTCGGTGTCGCACGTGAGCACGCCGAAGCCCACGGGCACGCCGGTGCGCACCGACACGTCCGTGAGGCCCTGCGTGGCCGCCGAGCACACGTAGTCGAAGTGCGGGGTGCCGCCGCGCACGACCACGCCGAGGGCCACCACGGCGTCGAGGCCCGGGGCGAGGCGGGCCGCGGCGACGGGCAGCTCGAAGCTGCCGGGCACGCGCACGACCGGCGCGTCCCGCACGCCGGCGTCGGCGAGCGCGCGGCGGGCGCCGTCGACCAGCCCGTCCATGATCTCGGTGTGCCAGCTGGAGGCGACGACGGCGACGCGCAGGCCGCTCGCGTCGTCGGTGCTGAGGTCGATGTCGGGGGCGCCGTGTCCGCTCATGGGGTGTGGTCTCCTGTGCCGTTGGTGGTGCTGTCGGTGGTGCTGTCGTACGTGCGGTCGGTCGTGCTGTCGGTGCTGCGGTCGGCCCGGCCGCCGGGCTCCGCCGCGGGGCCGCGGTGGGCGGTGGGGTCGTCGACGTGGCGCAGGCGGTGCCGCATGCGGTCCCGCTTGGTCACGAGGTAGTCGTGGTTCTCCGGGCGGGCCGGCACCTCGTTGGGCACCATGGCGACCACCTCGATCCCCAGGTCGGCCAGGCGCTCGGCCTTGGCGGGGTTGTTGCTCAGCAGCCGGATCCGGGTCAGCCCGAGCCGGTGCAGGATGGCCGCCGCGGCGGTGTAGTCCCGGGCGTCGGCGGGCAGGCCGAGCAGCTCGTTCGCCTCGACCGTGTCCGCCCCGCCGTCCTGGAGCTTGTAGGCGCGCAGCTTGTTCACCAGCCCGATCCCCCGGCCCTCGTGGTTGCGCAGGTAGATGAGGGTGCCGCCGTCGTCGGAGATCCGGCGCAGCGCCAGGTGCAGCTGGGGTCCGCAGTCGCACCGGTAGGAGCCGAAGACGTCCCCCGTGAGGCACTCGGAGTGCAGCCGCACGAGCGGGGGCCGGCCCACGGGCACGCGGTCCGAGGAGGGCGCGGTGAGGCTGAGGTGCTCGGCGACCGCGTCCCTGGGCCCGCCCGGCAGCTGCCAGCCGATGACCTCGAACCGGCCCTCGGGCGTGGGCACCACCACGGGCTCGGAGCTGACCAGGGGGGCGTCCGGCCTCATCGGCGGTCCTCCTGCAGCTGCGCCGCCAGGTCCTCGATGCTCACGAGCGGGATGCCGTGCCGGTCGGCGAAGGCGCGCAGGGCGGGCAGCCGCATCATCTCGCCCTCGTCGTGGACGAGCTCGGCGATCACGCCGACCGGCTCGAGCCCGGCGAGGGAGCACAGCTCGACGGCGGCCTCGGTGTGCCCGCGGCGCACGGCGACCCCGCCCTCGGCGGCCCGGAGGGGCAGCACGTGCCCGGGCCGGGTGATGTCCCCGGGCCCGGCGGCGGGGTCGGCCAGCACCCGGGCGGTGAGCGCGCGGTCGGCGGCGCTGATGCCGGTGCTCACCCCGAGGCGGGCGTCGCACGTGACGGTGTAGGCGGTGCCCTTCGAGTCCTCGTTGACGTCGACCATCGGGGGCAGCCGCATCGCGTCGGCCCGCGCCCCGGTCATGGGCACGCACACGACGCCGGAGCTGTGCCGGATGGTGAAGCCCATCAGCGCGGGCGTGGCGTGCTCGGCCGCGAAGACGATGTCGCCCTCGTTCTCCCGGTCGGCGTCGTCCACGACGACGACGGGCCGTCCCTGGGCCATGGCCTCGACGGCCGCCCCCACGGGGTCGAGCCGGATCTCCCCGGTCGTCCCGTCGCCCCCGCGGCCGGTCCCCTCGTGGGTGCTGCTGGTCCGCATCATGCTCCTTCTCCTGCCGTGGTCCGGGCCGTCTCCGGCGCCGGGGTGCTGTCGGTCCGGGCGAAGGCCAGCAGGCGCTGGGCGTACTTCGCGAGGACGTCGACCTCGAGGTTGACGGACGCGCCGACGGGGCGGCGTCCGAGGGTGGTCTCGGCGAGGGTGGCCGGGATGAGCCCGACCTCGAACCAGTGCTCCCCGGCGCCGGGGGCGCTGACCGCCGTCACGGTGAGGGACACGCCGTCCACGGCGATCGACCCCTTCTCGGCGAGGAACGGGGCGAGCTCGGCGGGCACGGCGACCCGGACCCGCTCCCACTCGCCCAGGTCCTCGCGGACCGTGACGGTGCCCGTGCCGTCGACGTGGCCCTGGACCACGTGCCCGTCCAGCCGCCCGCCGGCGGGCACGCAGCGCTCCAGGTTCACGGTGTCCCCGGCGGCCAGTGCCCCGAGGTTGGTGCGCACGAGCGTCTCGCCGATGACGTCGGCCAGGAACTGCCCGGGGCCGATCTCCTCGGTGCGCGTGGCCGTGAGGCAGACCCCGTTGACGGCGAGGGAGCCGCCGTGCGGCAGGTCGGCCACGAGCGGGCCGGCGTCCACGAGGAGGCGGGCGCTCGTGCCGTCGGGGCGGGGGTCGACCGAGCGCACGGTGCCCTGGCCGGCGACGATTCCTGTGAACATGCGGTGCTACCTCTGTCTCTGTCTCTGTCTTGGTCTCTGACTCTGTCTGTCTGTCTGTCGGTCGGTCTTCGGGGCCGGCGGTCCGCTCAGTCCGGCGGGACGGGCCGCAGGTGGATCCACAGGTCGGGGCCGAGCTGCTGCACGGGCCCGCCGCCGGCGGGGTCGAGCCGCCACCGGGAGGCGTCCGCGAGGGTGCCGATGCCCAGCTCCTCGAAGGCGGGCCGTCCCGCCCCGAGCACGAGGGGCGCCTGGTAGAGGCTGAGCTCGTCGACGAGCCCCGCGCGCAGGAAGCCGGCGGCGACGGTGGCCCCGCCCTCGATCAGCACGTGGCGCACGCCGGCGTCGTAGAGCTCGGCCAGGGCGGAGTGGGGGTCGTGGGTGGCGACGTGCCGGAACCGTCCGTCGGTCCCGCGGATCGCGGCGTCCCGGGGCACGGGGCGCAGGCCCATGGCCACGCGCAGGGGCTGCCGCGGGACCACGCCGCCGTCGCCGGTGCGGGCGGTGAGCCGGGGGTCGTCGGCCAGGACCGTGCCGCTGCCCACGAGGACCGCGTCGGCGCGGGCGCGCAGGTCGTGCCCGTGCTCGCGGGCCGACGACGACGTGATCCACCGGCTGGTCCCGTCCGCGGCGGCGATCCGGGCGTCGAGGCTCTGGGCGACCTTCAGGGTCACGAACGGGCGCTGGGCGCGCACGGTCTCGCCCCAGCGGTCGTTGAGCCGCTCGGCGTCCTCGGCCAGCAGCCCCGAGCGGACCTCGAGGCCCGCGGCGCGCAGGGTGGCGGCTCCGCCGGCGGCGGCGGCGGTGCGGTCGGGGGCGCCGTAGACCACGCGGGGCACACCGGCCTCCACGATCGCCTCGGCGCACGGGCCGGTGCGGCCCCAGTGGTTGCACGGCTCGAGGGTGACGTACATGGTGGTGCCCCGGAGGTCGGTGCCGGCGGACCCGGCGCGCTCCAGGACGTCGACCTCGGCGTGGACGGTGCCCGCCCCGCGGTGGTGGCCGACGTGGAGGATCCGCCCCTCGGCGTCGACGAGGACGGCTCCGACGAGGGGGTTGGCCCCGCGCGGGCCGCGCGCCGCCGCGTGCAGGGCGGTCCGCATGACCGAGCGCTCGGCGTCGTCGCCGGTCCGGTGCTGCGGGTCCATCACGTCGTCCTTTCCCGGGGCGGAACCGGGGCGCAGGACAACGGTGCCGCCGTCGGGACCCACGGGTCCGGACGGCGCCGTGGCGGGTGCCGTCGACGGCACGCCACGAGGGCCGTTGAACGTGTTGCCTTCCATCCAGACTGTGACTGTCGGTACCGGAGTTCCACCGGTTCGGCCGGGCGACCCGTCGGTGCGGGCGCTGGGCGCCCGCAGGGACGTGGTCGTCCGGTTCGCGGACTGTGACCGCCGGTTCGGACTTCCACCGACCCCGGAACACGTTGTTCGTGCCCCGATTATGTCACAGGGCGTGCCCGCGGCGGCCCGCGGCCGGCCGGCTCAGGACTGCGCGGAGCGGGCCGCCCCGCGCAGGGCCGTGATCGCGGCCCCGGGGTCCTCCGCGCCGTAGACGGCGGAGCCCGCCACGAACGTGTCGGCCCCGGCCTCCGCGGCCCGCACGATGGTCTCCTCGGTGATCCCGCCGTCCACCTGCAGCGCCACCCGTCCCCCGCCGGCCCGGATCGCCTCGGCGGCCCGGCGGATCTTCGGCAGCGTGACGTCGAGGAAGGCCTGGCCGCCGAAGCCGGGCTCCACCGTCATGACCAGGAGCATGTCCAGCTCGGGCAGCAGGTCGAGGTACGGCTCCACGGGGGTCGCGGGGCGCAGGGCCATCCCGGCGCGGGCGCCGTGGGCGCGCAGCTCGCGGGCCAGCTTCAGCGGGGCGCGCGCGGCCTCGGCGTGGAAGGTGACCGACTCGCAGCCGAGCTCGGCGTAGCCCGCGGCCCAGCGGTCCGCGTCCTCGATCATCAGGTGCACGTCCAGCGGGAGGGGGCTGACGGCGAGGATCCGTTCCACGAGGGGCATGCCCAGCGTCAGGTTCGGGACGAAGTGGTTGTCCATGACGTCCACGTGCACGGCGTCGGCGGCGGCGATCCGGCCCAGCTCGGTCTCGAGGTTGACGAAGTCGGCGGAGAGGATCGAGGGGTGGATGCAGGTGCGGGGCACGGGGACTCCTGGTGGTCGGGCGGTCGGGGGCTCAGCGCTTGCGCAGCAGGGCCAGGAACATGGCGTCCGTGCCGTGGACGTGCGGCCACAGCTGGACGGTCGCGGGGCCGGCGCCCCCCGCCCACGGGCGGGACGGGTCGCGGTCCCCGTCGAGGCTGCCGGGCAGGGCCGCGGCCCGGACCGGCGCCAGGGCGTCGACCAGCTCGGCGTCCTCGCGGCGGGCCAGCACGTCCTGGACCACGGCGAGGGTCTCGGCCGCGTGCGGGGAGCAGGTCGCGTAGGCGACCAGGCCGCCGGGGCGGGCGACGTCCAGGGCGGCGTGCAGCAGCTCCCGCTGCAGCGGCCCGAGCTCCGCCAGGTCGCGAGGGGTGCGCCGCCAGCGCGACTCCGGGCGGCGGCGCAGCGCCCCGAGGCCGGTGCACGGGGCGTCGACGAGGACCCGGTCGAAGCCGGCCTCCTCGACGGGGCGGCCTCCGAGCAGCTCGTCGGCGGCGCGCCCGTCCCCCGTGTGCACCGTCCAGGCGCGCTCCGGGACCGGCCGCAGGGCCCGGCGCACGAGCTCGGCCCGGTGCGAGGCCACCTCGTTGGCCGTCAGGTGCGCCCCCTGCCGGTCGGCGAGCGCCGCCAGCAGGGCCGCCTTCCCGCCCGGGCCGGCGCACAGGTCCAGCCAGCGCCCGCCCCCGGCGCCGCCGTCGGCGTCCTGGCCGGCGGCGAGCAAGGCGCGGGCGACGAGCTGGGACCCGGCGTCCTGGACGCGGACCCCGCCCTCCCGGACGGAGGCGAGCCGGTGCAGGTCGCCGCCGCTGCTCAGCGCCGAGCCCGGGACGAGCGTCCCCTGCTCCGCGCCGGCGGCGAGGGCCTCGTCGAGGTCGCCGAGACCGGGCAGGGCCACGAGGTTGACCACGGGGGCGGCGTTGTCCGCCTCGAGCAGCGCCTCGAGCTCGGCGGCGTCCCGCCCGTGGGCGGTGAGCGCCTGGCGCAGGGCCCGGACCACCCACGCCGGGTGGGCGTGGGCCAGGCCCAGGCGGGCGGTCTCGTCGACGGCCTCGGCGGTCAGCTCCGCGATCCACGCGGGCAGGTCCCGGGCCGCGACGTTGCGCAGCACCGCGTTGACGAGCCCGCCGGGGCCCGCGCCGATGACGGCCCGGACGAGGCCCACCGTCTGGTCGAGGGCCGCGTGGTCGGGCACCCGCATCGCGAGCAGCTGGTGGGTGCCCAGGCGCAGGGCGTCCAGCACCGCGCCGTCGAGCTCGCCCAGGGGCCGGTCGACGCACCGGGCCAGCACGGCGTCCCAGGTGCCCTGCCAGCGCAGCGCCCCGTAGGCCAGCTCCGTGGCGAAGCCCGCGTCCCGCCGGTCCAGGTGGTGGGCCCGGACCAGCTTGGGGAGCACGAGGTTGCCGTAGGCGCCCTCCTCGGACACCGCGCGCAGGGTCTCGAACGCCGCCAGCCGGGCCGGATCGGCCCGCCGCGTGCGCCCCGCGGGCGCCGACGAGGAGAAGGCGCGGTCGGACTGCGCCCGCCGGTTGCGCTCGTGGCCCCTCGCGCTGCGCCGCGGGCCTCCCGGTCGCCGGTCGCGGTCGCCCCGCCGGTCTCCGCCCTGCCTGTCCTCGTGCCCGCTCACTGGAACACCACTTCCTCTTCCGTGCTGCGGCCCCGCGCCCAGGCGGTGGCCTCCATGGTCTTCTTCCCCGCCGGCTGCACCCGGGTGAGCTGGACGGCGTACGAGCCCGTGCCCACGAGCACGGCGTCCCCGCGCAGGACGCACCGGCCCGGGGCGAGATCCCGGACGTCGGGCCGGGGCAGCACGAGGTCGAGCTTGAGCCGGCGCTCGTCGAGCCGGGTCCACGCCCCGGGCTCGGGGGTCGCCCCGCGCACCCGGTGGGCCACGGCCACGGCGGGGTCCGACCAGCGGACCCGCCCGTCCTCGGCGGTGAGCTTCGGGGCGTGGGTCACGTCGCCCTGCTGCGGGGCCGGGCGCGCGGAGCCGTCGACCACGGCGCGCAGGGAGTCCGCCAGCAGCGGCGCCGCGGTGCGGGACAGGCGCTCCAGGACCGTCCCGGCCGTGTCGTCGGGACGGACCTCGTCGGTCATCGTGCCGAGGACGGGCCCGGTGTCCAGGCCGGCCTCCAGCAGGAAGGTGCTGGCCCCGACCACCGTGTCCCCGGCCATCAGGGCCCGCTGGACGGGGGCGGCGCCGCGCCACTGCGGCAGCAGGGAGAAGTGCAGGTTGATCCAGCCGTGCGGCACGGCGTCCAGGGCCGCCTGCGGGACCAGGGCCCCGTAGGCGACGACGGCGGCGACGTCCGCGCCCAGCCCCCGGATCCGCTCGGTCAGCTCGGCGTCCACCCGGTTGGCCTTGAGCACGGGCAGGCCCCGCCGCCCGGCCTCCTCGGCCACGGGCGAGGGGGTCAGCACCTTCTTGCGCCCCACGGGGGCGTCGGTGCGGGTGAGGACAGCCACGATCTCGACGTCGGGCCGCTCGGCCAGGTGGACCAGGGGCGGCACGGCGACGGACGGCGTGCCGGCGTAGAGGATCTTCACGGCTCTCCTGACGGGTGGGGACGGGGGGCGGGAATCAGGCCGGGCCGGCGCCGAAGGAGCCGGCCCCGAAGGAGGTTCCAACGTGCGCGGCGCGCTGCCCGGCCACGCCGCGCACCACGCCGTCGTAGCCGGCGGCGCGGATGGCCCGCATCGCGTCCCGCTTCTCGGCGCCGGTCAGCCGGTCGACGTAGAGCCGCCCGTCCAGGTGGTCGGTCTCGTGCTGCAGGCAGCGCGCCAGCAGGCCCGTGCCCTCGACGGTCACGGGGGCGCCGTGCTGGTCGAGGCCGGTGACCCGGGCCCAGTTCCGGCGCGGGGTGTCGTAGGCCAGGCCCGGGACGGAGAGGCAGCCCTCGCCGCCCTCCTGGGGCTCCTCGCCCACCTCCAGGACCGGGTTGACCACGTGCCCCGCGCTGCCCTCGACCGCCCAGGTGAACAGCCGCACGCTGACGCCCACCTGGGGCGCGGCGAGGCCGACGCCGCCGACGTCCAGCATCGTCTCGTGCATGTCGGCGACGAGCCGGCGCAGGGCGTCGTCGAAGGCCGTGACCTCCTCCGCGCGGGTGCGCAGGACGGGATCACCGATGGTGCGGATGGGCAGGACGGACATGGCGGGACCTCGCTCTCGACCCGGCAAGTCTACGGGCCGCCCGTCCCCCCGCGGGCACGCGGGGCGCTCCCGGCCTACGCCTGCTCGCGCAGCGGCGGGGGCGGCACGGGGCGCAGGGCGGGGCCGGCCGCGGCGAGGGCCGTCTCCTGGGTCCACAGCCGGTGCAGGGCGCAGAACTTGTACCAGTGCTGCTCGAGCACCGCCGGGACGGCCTGCACGGGCACGACCTCCGTCTCGCCGACCGCCACGCCCAGCAGCAGGTCCGCGCCGCCGTACGCCCACGGCTCCCAGGTGCCGGCGTCCGCGTCCACGAGGGACTCCTCCGCCTTGAGCCCGGCCACGAGCTGGGTCACGACCTTGGGGTCCAGGGACTTCACGCGCCCGTCCCGGTCCGTGCCCTTCGTCTTGTAGTCGATCAGGCACACCTTGCCCGCGATCCGGGCCACGAGGTCGAGGGTCCCCGCGTAGCCCACGGTGGAGTTCCACACCGTGACCTCCACGGCCAGCGGCTCGGGGGCGTAGAGGTCCCACCACTCGTCGAAGCGCGAGGCGAAGCGCTCCTCGCCGTGCTCGGCCAGCGCGGCCCGCGCCTCCGCGGCCCGGTGGGGCCGGCCGAGGGCCCGCAGGGCGATCTGCTCGGCGTAGGTGTGCACGCGGTCCCCGCGCGCCGCGGCCTCGTCGCGGTGCCGCTCGGCGGCCTTGGCCGCGTCGCGCACCACGGCGCGCAGCTGTGCCGGCGAGCCCAGGGCCGCGCGCAGCCGGTCGTCCCGCACGGCGGCCTGCGCGGCGGAGTAGCCGTACCACCCGTCCAGGTCCGTGGCGGCCCGGGAGAGGACCGTGGTGATGGAGGGGACGGTCGCCTGGTCCGCCACGGACCTCGCGTACATCCGCCCGTACTCGGTCTGTTCCGCCAGCCTGGGCTGTGTCACGCTGCTCGTCGCCTCTCCCTCGCCTCGCCCCGGGGCCCGGGGCGGTCCCGGTGCTCCGGGTCCTGCCCCGCAGGCTACCGACCGCCTCGGACACGGCGCCCGCCGGGCGGTGCCGTGTCCGGGCACGACGAAGGCCCCGGCTCGTGGAGCCGGGGCCTTCCAGGTGGTGCGCGATACTGGGATCGAACCAGTGACCTCTTCCGTGTCAGGGAAGCGCGCTACCGCTGCGCCAATCGCGCTCGACCGGCGGTTCCCGAGGGAGACCGTCAAGCGTGGTGGGTGTGCACCGAGGTGGAGACGGGATTCGAACCCGCGTAGACGGCTTTGCAGGCCGCTGCCTAACCACTCGGCCACCCCACCGGGACCTGGTCCTTGCGGACAGGGCCGTCGGTCACGACATCGTTCATGCCGATCACTGCGAGCGGACGACGGGAGTCGAACCCGCGACATCCACCATGGCAAGGTGGTGCTCTACCAGCTGAGCTACGTCCGCATGTCTTGCTTCGGTCGATCTCTCGATCTTCCGATCAGGAACTCTAGCACAACCGTTCCGGCGGTGTTCGCGCCGGTCCGAGGCGTGCAGGCGTCGACGGGATCGGTGTCCTGGGCGGCCTCGTAGCCGCTCCGCTCGCCGGAACCCGTCGGTGTTCCTGACAGGTGGAGACTTTACGGGACCCTTTTCCGAAACGCCAAATCCCCCGGGGAGCCGCGGCGCGGTGGGTGCCGGCGGACCGTGCCCGCCCCCGAATTGGCCCGCGGCCGGGATGTGGGTTATGGTTTTCGAGCAGTGAGCGCGATTGGCGCAGTGGTAGCGCGCTTCGTTCACACCGAAGAGGTCACTGGTTCGAACCCAGTATCGCGCACGAGCAGTGCACAGAGGGCCCCGGCTGGAATTCCAGCCGGGGCCCTCTGTCGTCGTCGGTGCGCCCTGACGACGCGCGGGCCCGTCCCTCCGGGCGCCGCGGCGCCCGGAGGGGGTGCGGGCGCTCAGACCGCGGAGACGTCCCCGAGGATGCCCTCGCGGGCCAGCGCCGTGAGGCGGGAGACGGCGCGGAAGTACTTCTTCTGGTAGCCGCCGGCCATCATCTCGGCCGTGAAGACCTCGTCGAAGGGCCGGCCGGAGGCGATGATCGGCAGGTTCTTGTCGTAGAGCCGGTCCGCCAGCACCACGAAGCGCAGGGCGACGGCCTGCTGCTCGATGGTGTGCACGTCGCGCCAGACCACGGCGTCGATCCCCTCGAGGAGCTTGCGGTACCGGGAGGGGTGCACGCTCGCGAGGTGCTCCACGAGGTCGGCGAACCGGTCGGCGGCCACGACGCGGCCCGGGAAGTGCTCCTCCACGGCCCGGTCGAGCTCGCCGTCGGACAGCGGCGCCGGGGCCTGCGGCAGGCCCCGGTGGCGGAAGTCCTCGCCGTCGATGCGCAGCACCTCGAACTGGTCGGCCAGCACCTGGATCTCCCGCTGGAAGTCCTGCGCGGCGAAGCGGCCCTCGCCGAGCGATCCGGGCAGGGTGTTGGACGTCGCCGCGATCCGCACGCCGGAGTCGGCGAGCTCGCGCATCAGCCGGGACATGAGGACCGTGTCCCCGGGGTCGTCGAGCTCGAACTCGTCGATGCACACGAGGCTGTAGGCGCTCAGGGCGTCGACGGCCTTGCGGAAGGTCAGGGCCCCCACGAGGTTGGTGTACTCCACGAAGGTGCCGAACGCCTTGGGACCGGGGACCGCGTGCCACAGGGACGCGAGCAGGTGGGTCTTGCCCACCCCGAAGCCGCCGTCGAGGTAGATCCCCGTCCGGACCTCGTCCTTGCGGGGGCCTCCGCCGAAGAGCTTCGTGAAGAACCCGCCGCCGGAGCCGGTCGAGCGGTTGACGGACTCCGCGAACTTCCGCAGTTCCCGCACCGCCTCCGCTTGGGACGGCTGCTGCGGGTCGGGGCGGTAGGTGTCGAACGAGACCTCCCCGAAGCGCTCCGAGGGCCGGAACGCCGACAGCAGTTCGTCGGCCGACACCTGGGGGCGCCGCTCGGTGAGGTGTTCGATCTGGATGCTCACTTGGGAGACCTCTCTGTCCGCCGCGCCCGGCGGTTCGCTGGTTCGGCGCGCCGAGCGGCGCACGCGCGTGCTCCGGCGATTTTACCGGCTCCCCGTCGCCCGGGACGCGCCCGCCGCGTCATCAGGGCGGCGGCACCGCCGCGACGGGGTCGCGGCAGGGCCGGGCCGGGGCCCCGGCGGCTCCCCGGCGGGGGCGGTCCGCCGCCGGGACCACTACCCTGGAGGGGAAGCCGGTCCGCGAGGACCCGTTCCCCTGATCCCCACCCCGGAAGGAGTCCCCATGGGCGTTGCCGTGGAGAACAACGAAGAATTCGCGCAGTACGCGCACCCCGAACGACTCGTGTCCACCCAGTGGGTCGCCGAGCACCGGGACGACCCCGGGGTCGTCGTGGTCGAGTCGGACGAGGACGTCCTGCTCTACGAGACCGGCCACGTGCCCGGCGCCGTGAAGATCGACTGGCACACCGACCTGAACCGTCCCGACACCCGGGACTACGTCGACGCCGCGGAGTTCGCCGAGCTCATGGCGCGCAAGGGCATCTCCCGCGACACCACGATCGTGGTCTACGGGGACAAGTCCAACTGGTGGGCCGCCTACGCGCTGTGGGTGTTCGAGCTGTTCGGCCACCCGGACGTGCGGCTCATGAACGGCGGGCGGGACAAGTGGGTCGCCGAGGGCCGTGAGCTGTCCACGGAGAAGGTCGTGCCCGAGCGCGCCGACTACCCCGTGGTCGAGCGCGACGACGCCCCGATCCGCGCCTTCCAGGAGGACGTGCTGGCCCACCTGGGCGAGCAGCCGCTGATCGACGTCCGGTCCCTGCCGGAGTACACGGGCGAGCGCACGCACATGCCCGAGTACCCCCAGGAGGGCACGCTGCGCGGCGGGCACATCCCGACCGCGGCGTCCGTGCCGTGGGCGCGGGCCGCCGCCGAGGACGCCACGTTCCGCTCGCGCGAGGAGCTCGAGGCGATCTACCGCGACGAGGTCGGGCTCTCCCCCGACGACGACATCATCGCGTACTGCCGCATCGGCGAGCGCTCCAGCCACACGTGGTTCGTGCTCAAGCACCTGCTGGGCTACGACAGGGTCCGCAACTACGACGGCTCCTGGACCGAGTGGGGCAACTCCGTGCGCGTGCCGATCGTCCGCGGCGAGGAGCCCGGCGAGGTCCCGGGGTCGGCCCGATGAGCGGGGCCCTGCCCGCCCAGCTCGAGGAGCTCGTCGCGGACTTCACGGCCGTGCCGCAGGAGGACAAGCTCGAGCTGCTGCTCGACTTCTCCCGCTCCCTGCCGGCGCTGCCGGACCGCCTGGGCGAGCACCCGGAGGAGCTCGAGCAGGTGGTCGAGTGTCAGTCGCCGCTGTTCCTGACCGTCGAGTGGGAGGAGGGCGCCGTCCCCGGCCCCGGCGCCCCGGTGCGGCTGTTCTTCTCCGCCCCGGCGGAGGCCCCGACCACCCGCGGCTTCGCCTCGATCCTGCACGAGGGCCTCGACGGGCTCCCGGCCCAGCAGGTCCTGGACGTCCCCGACGACCTGCCGGAGCGCTTCGGGCTCACCCAGCTGGTCTCGCCCCTGCGGATGCGCGGGATGTCCGCGATGCTGGCCCGGATCAAGCGGCGCGTCCGCGAGCTCCAGGACGCCTGAGGCCCCGGGGCACCGGCATGGCGAAGGCGTCCCGCGGTGCGGGCCCCACCGCAGCCGTCGCGCTCCTGGCGCGGGAGCGCGTGGCCTTCACCGTGCACGAGTACGCCCACGACCCTGCGGCCGCGTCCTACGGGCTGGAGGCCGCCGCCGCGCTGGGGCGCGACCCGGGCCAGGTGTTCAAGACGCTGCTGGTCGTGCACGAGCGGGACTGGGCGGTCGCGGTGCTGCCCGTCTCCGCGCGGCTGTCCCTGCGCGCGGCCGCGGCCGCCCTGGGCTGGAAGCGGGCCGCCCTGGCCGAGCCCCGGCTCGCGGAGCGGCGCACCGGCTACGTGGTGGGCGGGATCTCGCCCCTCGGGCAGAAGACACCCTCCCCCACCCTGCTCGACGACTCCGCGGAGACATGGCCCACGGTCCTCGTCTCCGGCGGGCGGCGCGGGCTCGACGTCGAGCTGCCCCCGGCCGAGCTGCTGCGGCTCACGGGCGGGCGCACCGCCGCGCTGCGCTCCTGACCCGCGCCGCGGTCCGGACCGGACCTCAGCTCCGCTGCGCGCGCACGGGCCCGAGGGTCCTGGCGTCCTGGGCCAGCCGGGCGGGCAGCCAGCGCCGCACGGCGTCCTCCCAGCGCTGCGGGTCCACGTTCCACTCCTTGGTGTGCCGGGCGCGGGCGAAGGGCACGAACTCCACGAGCCGGTTGAGCTCCGCGAGCCGGCGGGAGCTGGCGGCCGGGACGAACTCGTCGTCCACGGAGTGCAGCACCAGGGTGGGCGTGCGCAGGTGCTCGGACCGGGAGAGCCAGTCGAGGGCCTGGAGGTCCACCGGAGCGGCGAGACCGGTCAGCATCCGCCCCGCCGGGTGGGAGATCAGGTTCGTGGCCAGCCGGCCGATCCCCGAGGGGATCCGGCGGGAGCGGGAGTGGTGGGCGATCAGCTCGAACCAGTCGACCACCGGGCCGGTGAGCACGAGGGCCGCGATGTCGTCCCGGTAGAAGGACAGGTCGGCCGTCTGCAGCGAGATCGCCCCGCCCATGGACCAGCCGAAGAGCACGATCTGGGTGGCGCCGCGGGATTTCGCGTAGCTGATCGCCGTCTGCACGTCCTTCCACTCCGTGAAGCCCAGCCCGTACCGGAAGTCGTGCGTGGGCGGCGCCTCCCGGTCGTTGCGGTAGGAGATCAGCAGGGAGGTCAGCCCGAGCTCCCGCGCCACCGGCACGGCACGGACCGTCTCCATCCGGTTGGCGCCGCGCCCGTGCACCATGATCGCCCACGGACCCGGGAGCACCCGGGGCCGCTCGCCCTCCGGGGTCGGCCCGCCCTCCGCGGGGACCACCCAGCAGGGCGCCGGCCCGACCTCGATCGGGATCTCCACCTCCTCGAACGGCAGGCCCGCCGCCCCGGGGTCCGGGTAGACCGTCCCGGACCAGAAGCCGCGGGTCGCCCGGGAGAGGTCCCCCGAGTAGACCTCCTCGACCACCCGGGTCACGGTGCCCTCCCGGGGGGAGTAGGAGCGGATGGCGCCGATCCGGGCGTGACCGCGGCCCGCGTCGAAGCGCAGGCTGTAGGTCCCCGCCACGGTGGTGTCCACCGTGGCGGGGAGCCGCACGAGCGTCGTCGCGGACGGGTCGCCGTCCTCGCCGGTGCGGGTGACGCCGAGGATGTGCAGGTCCTCGGAGCGGTACTTCGGCGGGACCACCACCTGCCGCGCGAAGTAGGCGGCCGCCGCGCTCGAGAGCCCGAAGGACAGGGACGCCGCCCCCACCGTGACGGCCGCGCCCACCACGGCGCCGCGCGCCCACTGCGTCGCGGACTGGGGCTCGGGGGCGGCGGGGACCGGCAGGGGGCGACGGGGCATGCCCCCCAGTCTTCCACGCAGCCCGGGCATAACCGGGAGGGACGCGTCGTTGTGCTGGCCGGGCGGTCCGCGCCCCGCAGGCCCCGCGCCGCCCCGTGCGGACCGCCGGGCGGGCCCCGTGCGGGGACCGCCGCCCGGAGCACCGACCACATCCCGGAGGATCACACCATGAGCGAGACCACCAGGCACGGCGACCGCCCCGACGCCACCGGACGGACCGAGGAGGACTGGCGCTCCATCCTGTCCCCGGAGGAGTACCACGTGCTGCGCGAGGCGGGCACGGAGCGGCCCTTCACCGGCGAGTACTGGGAGACGAAGGCCGAGGGCGTCTACGAGTGCCGCGCGTGCGGGGCGGAGCTCTTCCGCTCCGACACCAAGTTCGACGCGCATTGCGGCTGGCCCTCCTTCTACGCGCCGCTGGCCGAGGACCGGGTCCGCTACATCAAGGACACCGCCCTGGGCATGGAGCGGGTGGAGGTCCGGTGCGCCGCCTGCGACTCGCACATGGGCCACGTCTTCGGCGGCGAGGGCTTCCCGACCCCCACGGATCTCCGGTACTGCATCAACTCCGTCTCCGTCCGCCTCGTGCCCGCCGGCTCCTGAGCGGTCCCGCCCGGACGGGACCGGGGTGACCGGGACCACGCCGATCGCGCGCTCGCGGCGTGGCACGAGGGGCCGGGACGCCCCGACGGCCTACCCTTCCAGTGTGAGCGCGGTGAACGGCCTGACCGAGGTGTACCAGGACTTCCAGGACGCCCTCGAGCAGCTGCGCCGCACCGGCCACCGGGAGGGCGTCGAGCTCACGGCGATCCCGGCCCCGACGCACCTCGCGCCGTTCGCGGCCGCGGTGCGCGCCGAGGTGCGGCGACCGCCCGCACCGTCCCGCGCCCCGGCCCTCACGGCCGGTCCGGCAGCGGCGCAGGACGCCGGCGCGGCCGCCGTCCCGGGCCGGGCGCCCGGCGCCCCGGAGGACGAGCTCGCCACGGGACGCTTCGTGCTCCTGCACGACCCGTCCGAGCCGACGGCGTGGGGCGGACCGTTCCGCATCGTCACCTGGGCCCGCGCGGCCGCGAGCCGCGAGATCGGCTGCGACGACACGGCGGGCGCGAACGCGTGGACCTGGCTCCTCGAGGCCCTGGAACGCCACCGGGCCGGATATTCTCGGGAGGGCGGCACCGCGTCCCGGGTCCTCGCCGAGGGCTTCGGTCTGCTCGGCGACCAGGAGGAGGGGGCCGACGTCGAGCTGCGGGCCTCCTGGACGCCCGACGGCTCCGACGTGGCACCGCACCTGGCGGCCTGGGCCGACACGGTCTGCACCTTCGCGGGCCTGCCGCCGTACCCCCGGGGCGTGACCGTGCTGCACCCGCGCCGCTGACCACCGAACCGACCGCGCCCCGCCGGGGCCGACACAGAATCGAAGACGCTCCTTGACCAGCCCAGCCGACCGCCGATCCGCGCCCGACGAGCCCTCGACCCCCGTGGTCGCCGGCTTCGAGGACTTCGAGATCCCCGACAGCGTCCACCTCGCGGCGCCGTTCGACGGGATCCCTCCCGTCATCGACACCGTGGCAGGACTGGAGCGGGCCGCCGCCGCCGTCGCCGCGGGCTCCGGCCCGGCGGCGATCGACACCGAGCGGGCGTCGGGCTTCCGCTACGGGCAGCGCGCCTTCCTCGTGCAGCTGCGGCGCGAGGGCGTGGGCACCGTGCTGATCGACCCGGAGGCCACCGGTTCGCTGGCCGTGCTGGGCGAGGCGCTCTCCGGCGTCGAGTGGGTGCTGCACGCCGCCACCCAGGACCTGCCCTCCCTGCGCGCCCTCGGCATGGAGCCGGACCGGCTCTTCGACACCGAGCTGGGCGGGCGCATCGCCGGGCTCCGGCGCGTGGGCCTGGCCGCGGAGACGGAGGAGCTGCTGGGCTACACGCTGGCCAAGGAGCACTCCGCCGTGGACTGGTCGAAGCGGCCCCTGCCGAGGGACTGGCTGAACTACGCCGCGCTCGACGTGGAGATGCTCATCCAGCTGCGCTGGGCCATGGAGGAGCTGCTGCGGGAGAAGGGCAAGCTGGACTGGGCGCTCCAGGAGTTCGAGGCCGTGCGCACCGCCGAGCCCGCTCCCCCGCGCCAGGACCCGTGGCGCCGGACGTCGGGGATCAACAAGGTGAAGGGCCGGCGCCAGCTCACCGCGCTGCGCGGGCTGTGGGAGGAGCGGGAGCGGCTCGCCCAGCACAAGGACGTCGCCCCCGGCCGGCTGCTGCCCGACGCCGCCCTGGTCGCCGCCGCGGCCGCCATGCCGCGCACCGTGCCGCAGCTCCTCGACACCCCCGGCTTCCACGGCCGGCTCGCGGCGCGGGAGGCGCCCCGGTGGCTGCGGGCGATCGCCGAGGCCCGCACGGCCACGGAGCTCGTCCCCTTCACCGTGAAGTCCGACGCCCTGCCGCCCGTGAAGGCGTGGGAGGTCAAGCGCCCCGAGGCCGCAGCACGGCTGCGGGTCCTGAAGCCGCTCGTGGCCGAGCTCGCCGAGGCGCACGAGCTGCCCACCGAGAACCTGCTCACCCCCGAGCACCTGCGGCGCTTCTGCTGGCAGCCGCCGAAGAGCACCACCGACCAGGCGGTGGCGGACCGCCTGCGGGACCTCGGGGCGCGCCGGTGGCAGGTCGAGCTGACGGCCCCGGTCCTCGGCCCGGCCTGGCGGGAGCTGCGGGCCCGCAAGCGCGCGGCGCGCCAGGTGGAGCGCGACCAGCCGCCGGCCGGGGACGAGGACGAGCCCGCAGCGTGAGCCGCTCCCCCGGGGACGGAGGAAGGGCCCCGGCCGACGGCCGGGGCCCTTCCTCCTGTGCGGGCCGGGCTCCGCTCGCCCCGCGGCCCGCGTCCTGCGTCAACGGTGCTGCGGCCGCGGTGCTGCGGGCGGGCGCCGGCGGGTCAGTGCTGCGTGTCGCCGGGGGCCGGGTGCGGCTCGGCCGGGTCCAGGGGGCTCTCCGGGGTCACCGGCTTCGCGTCCTGCAGATCGGCGTAACCAGTGGTCGAGGTCCCGGCGGTCGAAGCCCCGGTGGCGGCGGCACCGCTGGAGGATTCCGTGCCGGCCGAGGACCCGGAGACCTTCTCCTTGACGGACGAGGAGGCGTCGGCGGCCTTGGTGCCCACCGTGTCGGCGGCCTTCTTGGCGCTGTCGGCCAGCTTCCCGCCGACCACGGGCACCTCGGACTTCACCCAGTCGGTGCCCTCGGAGACCTTCTCCTGGACCTTGGGGTCGTGCCACGTCTTCACGGCGTTCTGCTTGAGGGCCTCGTAGCTCTTGCGGCCCGAGGCCGAGCCGACCACGAAGCCGACCCCGAATCCGGTGACGAAGATGAGTCGCTTGATCATGGTGCTGTCCTTCCGTCCGTCCCGGCGCGGCGGCCGGGCCCGAGGACGAGCCGGTCGTGCACGGCCCGTCCCGCTGACTGATGTCTTCATCATCCTACTGATGAACCGGCGCGGCGGACACCGGCCCCGTGCGGCTCCGCTCACAGCGATCACCGCACGGGGCGCCCTCGGGCAGGCAGCACCCGGGGGTGGGGCCCGGCGCCTAGACTGACGGCGGACCCGCACCCCGCCGTCGAGAGGACCCCGATGCCCGAGCGCCCGACCACCCCGTCCGCCCCGTCCCGGCGCACGGTCCTCGGCCTGGCCGGGGCCGGCTCGACCGCGGCGCTCACCGCGTGCGCCGCCGACGCCCCGCCGTCGACGGGCGGCGGCCCCGCCCCCGCAGCGTCCGGCCCCGTGGACGCGGGCGCCCTCGAGGACCTGCCGGTGGGCTCAGCGGTGAAGTTCGACCGGGACGGCGTGCAGGCCGTCGTGAGCCGCCCGGACCCGGACACGGTCGTCGCGTTCTCCCCCGTGTGCCCGCACCAGGGGTGCATGGTGGCCCCGCAGGAGGAGCTCTACGTCTGCCCGTGCCACTCCTCGCAGTTCGACCTGACGACCGGCGAGGTCCTGGCCGGACCCGCCGAGTCCGGGCTGGAGCCGTACCCCGCGAGCGTGGCGGACGGGCGGATCCTGCTCGGCTGAGCGGGGCTCAGCCCCGGTGCGACCGCGGCAGCGACGCCCCGCGGGCGTCCTCGGCCGTGTCGGGCACGGCACCCTGGCCGGCGGCCGCGCCCTGCACCGGGCGCGCGTAGGGCACCCGGGTGCCGAGCACGGAGGCCAGCGTGTCCTGGGCGACGCGCTGGGCGGTCAGGCCGACCCGCGCGAGGACCTGGGAGCGGGAGCCGTGCAGGAGGAACTCCGTGGGCAGCCCCACCTCGTTGAGGGCGGTGTCGACGCCCGCCGCCCGCATCTCCTGGCGGATCCGGGAGCCGATCCCGCCGGCGCGCACGCCGTCCTCGACGACCACCACGATCCGGTGCTGGGCGGCGAGCTCGATGACCGAGGCCGGCACGGGCAGCACCCAGCGGGGGTCGACCACGGTGGAGGTGACGCCGTGGGCCTCGAGCCGGTCGGCCACGTCCAGCGCCAGAGCGCTCATGGCGCCGACGGACACGAGCAGGACGTCCCGGCGGGCGCCCTCGGTCCCGCTCTCGCCGCCGCGGCGCGCGAGCACGTCCACCCCGTCCGCCAGCCGCTCGACGGCCGGGACGGGGGCGCCCACGGCGCCCTTGGGGTACCGGATGACGGTGGGGGCGTCGTCGACGGCCACCGCCTCGCGCAGCTCCTCGGTCAGGGTGGGCTCGTCGCGCGGTGCGGCCAGGTGGAGCCCGGGCACGATCTGGAGCAGCGCGAGGTCCCACATGCCGTGGTGGCTGGGGCCGTCCGGGCCGGTGACCCCGGCCCGGTCGAGGACGACCGTGACGCCGGCCCGGTGCAGCGCCACGTCCATGAGGAGCTGGTCGAAGCCGCGGTTGAGGAACGTCGCGTAGAGGGCCACCACGGGGTGGAGGCCGCCGTAGGCCATGCCGGCGGCCATGGCGATGGCGTGCTGCTCGGCGATGCCCACGTCCACGACCCGGTCGGGGTGGGCGGCCTGCATCTTCTGCAGCCCCACGGGGATGAGCATGGCGCCGGTGATGCCGACGACGTCCTCGCGCTCGTCGGCGATCCGGGCGATCTCGTCGCGGAACACGGCCGTCCAGCTGCGCTCGGAGCTCGTGGCCGTGGAGCGGCCGGTGACGGGGTCGATGACGCCCACGGCGTGGAACTGGTCGTCCACGTTCGCGGTGGCGGGCCCGTAGCCGTGGCCCTTCTCGGTGATCGCGTGCACGATGACCGGCCCGCCGTAGTTCTTGGCGTTGCCCAGGGCCTGCTCGACGGCCTCGAGGTCGTGCCCGTCGACGGGGCCGACGTACTTCATGCCGAGGTCCTCGAAGATGCCCTGGGGCACCACGACGTCCTTGATGCCCTGCTTCATCCCGTGCAGACCGCGGTAGAACATCTCCCCGACGGGGCCGGAGTGCTTCAGCAGGTCCTTCACGGTCTCGAGGGTCTGCTCGTAGCGGCGGTCGGTGCGCACGGCGTCCACGCCCTGCTGCACGCTGGCCTGGAGCTCCGCGAGGTGGTTGGCGAACCCGCCGACGGTCGGGGCGTAGGAGCGGCCGTTGTCGTTGACCACGATGACGACCTTGCGGTCGCGGTCGGAGGCGATGTTGTTGACGGCCTCCCAGGCCATCCCGCCGGTGAGCGCCCCGTCCCCCACCAGCACCACCGTGTGCCGGTCGTGCTGACCGGTCATCGCGTAGCCGCGCGAGATGCCGTCGGCCCAGGACAGGGAGGAGGACGCGTGGGAGGACTCGACGATGTCGTGCTCCGACTCGCGCCGGTCCGGGTAGCCGGCGAGACCGCCCTCCTGGCGCAGGGTCTCGAAGTTCTTGCGGCCGGTGAGCAGCTTGTGCACGTAGGACTGGTGCCCGGTGTCGAAGACGACGGAGTCCTTGGGCGAGTCGAAGACCCGGTGCACCGCGAGGGTCAGCTCGACGACGCCCAGGTTGGGTCCCAGGTGGCCGCCCGTCGCGGAGACGTGGGTGACGAGGAACTCGCGGATCTCCTCGGCCAGCCGGCCCAGCTCCGCGCGGCTCAGTCCCGCGAGGTCCTCGGGCCCGGACACCCGCTCCAGCACGCTCATGGTTTCTCCCGCAGTCCTCGGCGTCGTGGTCGCTCGCGCCGTCGGTCCCGGGGGGCCGGGGCGGCGCGCTCCCCCGATCCTACTCGTTCGCCCCGACAGGGCCGACGACGCGCAGGGGCCCGGTCCGTTCCCGGACCGGGCCCCTGCGTGCTGCGAACGCCCTGGGATCAGGACTTCGCGATGTTCCTGAGCACGTACTGCAGGATGCCGCCGTTGCGGTAGTAGTCCGCCTCGCCCGGCGTGTCGATGCGCAGGACCGCGTCGAACTCGACGGTGGAGCCGTCCTCCTTCGTGGCGGTGACCTTGAGCGTCTTCGGGGTGGTGCCCTCGTTGAGCCCGGTCACGCCCTGGATGTCGAAGGTCTCCGTGCCCTCCAGGCCGAGGGAGTCCGCGGACTCCCCGGCCGGGTACTGCAGCGGGAGCACGCCCATGCCGATGAGGTTCGAGCGGTGGATGCGCTCGTAGCTCTCGGCGATGACGGCCTTGACGCCCAGCAGGGAGGTGCCCTTCGCGGCCCAGTCGCGGGAGGACCCGGAGCCGTACTCCTTGCCGCCCAGCACGACCAGCGGGACGCCGGCCTCCTGGTAGTTGATCGAGGCGTCGTAGACGGCGGCCTGCGGGCCGCCCTCCTGCGTGAAGTCCCGGGTGAAGCCGCCCTCCACGCCGTCCAGGAGCTGGTTCTTGATCCGGATGTTGGCGAAGGTGCCGCGGATCATGACCTCGTGGTTGCCGCGGCGGGAGCCGTACGAGTTGAAGTCCTTGCGCTGGACCCCGTTCTCGATGAGGTACTTGCCGGCCGGGGTGTCGGACTTGAACGAGCCCGCCGGGGAGATGTGGTCGGTCGTGACCGAGTCGCCCAGCTTCAGCAGCACGCGGGCGCCCGTGATGTCCTCGACCGGGGTCGTCTCCATCGTCATGCCCTCGAAGTACGGGGGCTTGCGGACGTAGGTGGACTCGGGGTTCCACTCGAACGTCTTTCCGGTGGGGGTGTCCAGGTTCTGCCAGCGCTCGTCGCCGTCGAAGATGGTGCCGTACTCGCGGGTGAACATCTCCGTGTCGATGGACGCGTCGATGATCTTCTGCACCTCGGCCGGGTCCGGCCAGATGTCCTTGAGGTAGACCTCGTTGCCGTCGGCGTCCTGGCCCAGGGACTCGCTCTCGAAGTCGAAGTCCATGTTGCCGGCCAGGGCGTAGGCGATGACCAGCGGCGGGGACGCCAGGTAGTTCATCTTCACGTCCGGGTTGATGCGGCCCTCGAAGTTGCGGTTGCCGGAGAGCACCGAGGTCACGGCCAGGTCGTTGTCCTGGATGGCCTGGGAGATCTCGTCCTCGAGGGGACCGGAGTTGCCGATGCAGGTGGTGCAGCCGTAGCCCACGATGAAGAAGCCGAGCTCCTCGAGCGCCGGCACCAGACCGGACTTCTCGTAGTAGTCGGTGACGACCTTCGAGCCCGGGGCGATCGAGGTCTTGACCCAGGGCTTGGCCTTGAGCCCCTTCTCGACGGCGTTGCGCGCCAGCACCGCCGCGGCCATCATGACCGACGGGTTCGAGGTGTTGGTGCACGAGGTGATCGACGCGATGGACACCGCGCCGTGGTCGAGCTCGAACTCGCGGCCGTCGGGCATGGTCACGGGGACCTGCTTGCTCGGGCGGCCGTCCTCGGCGTAGGCGTGGTGCTCGCGCGGGCGGTCCGCCTCCGACTGGTGGTCGTCCGCGGTGTAGCCGGGGGCGTCCGAGGCCGGGAAGGACTGCGCCGCGACGTCGTCCACGGTGTCGCCGGAGGCGTTGTCGTCGACGTGCGTGGCGTAGTTCTTGATGTCCTCGTGGAACTGCGCCTTCGCGTCGGTGAGCGAGATGCGGTCCTGCGGCCGCTTCGGCCCGGAGATCGAGGGGACCACGGTGGAGAGGTCCAGCTCGAGGTACTCCGAGAAGGTGATCTCCTCGGACGGGTCGTGCCACATGCCCTGTTCCTTGACGTACGCCTCGACGAGGTCGATCTGCTCGTCGGAGCGGCCGGTCAGGCGCAGGTACTCGAGGGTGACGTCGTCGATCGGGAAGATCGCGGCGGTGGAGCCGAACTCGGGGCTCATGTTGCCGATGGTGGCGCGGTTGGCCAGGGGCACGGCGCCGACGCCCTCGCCGTAGAACTCGACGAACTTGCCGACCACGCCGTGCTCGCGGAGCATCTCGGTGATGGTCAGCACCACGTCGGTGGCGGTGGCCCCGGACGGGATCTGGCCCGTCAGCTTGAAGCCGACCACGCGCGGGATGAGCATGGAGATGGGCTGGCCGAGCATCGCGGCCTCGGCCTCGATGCCGCCCACGCCCCAGCCGAGCACGCCGAGCCCGTTCTCCATGGTGGTGTGCGAGTCGGTGCCCACGCAGGTGTCCGGGTAGGCGCGCAGCACGCCGTCGACCTCGCGGGTCATCACGACGCGCGCCAGGTTCTCGATGTTCACCTGGTGGACGATGCCCATGCCCGGGGGGACGACCTTGAAGTCGTCGAACGCCGTCTGGCCCCAGCGCAGGAACTGGTAGCGCTCCCCGTTGCGCTGGTACTCGATGTCCATGTTGATCCCGATCGAGTCCGAGGTCCCGAAGGAGTCGATCTGCACGGAGTGGTCGATCACGAGCTCGGCCGGGGCGAGCGGGTTCACGCGGGCGGGGTCGCCGCCGAGGTCCGCGATGGCCTCGCGCATCGTCGCGAGGTCCACGATGCAGGGCACGCCCGTGAAGTCCTGCATGATCACGCGACCCGGGGTGAACTGGATCTCGATGCTGGGCTCGGCCGTGGGGTCCCAGTTGGCCAGGGCCTCGATGTGCTCGGAGGTGATGTTGGCGCCGTCCTCGGTGCGCAACAGGTTCTCGAGCAGAACCTTCAGGCTGTACGGGAGCTTCTGCGCACCCTCCAGCGTGTTCAGTCGGAAAATCTCGTATTCGGTGCCTTTGACGTCGAGTACGCCCTTGGCCCCGAAGCTGTCCACTGTGCTCATATGCGTGGAACTCCTCTCGCCACCGTCTTGGAAACGCCCGCGGGAGGACACCGGCGAAGGGCCGGAGGTTCTCCCGTGAACAGTCATCCGCCAGTGTAGCCCGTGTGAGCCCGGTGACTCCGAACGACTCCCGGCGGTCGCCGTCACGCAGCGGGCGGCGGCGTCCGTCAGGGCTCCAGGACCGCCAGCGTCTCGACGTGGTGGGTGTTCGGGTACATGTCGAAGGCGCGCACCGACTGCACGTGCCACCCGGCGCGGCGGAACCGGCCCAGGTCCCGCGCCAGCGTGGCCGGGTCGCACGCGAGGTAGACGATCCGGCGCGGGGCCAGCGCCACGAGCTGGTCCACGACGGTCCGCCCGGCGCCCGCCCGGGGCGGGTCCAGGACCACGACGTCGGGGCGGGCCGCGCCGCTCCGGGCCGGGCGGCCGCCCCGCGCCGGCCGGCGGCCACGGGCCGGCGCCGCCTGCGGCCAGGTCCGGGCGAGCACCTTGTCGACGCTCCCGCGCTCGACACGGACCCCCGGCCGGCCGGCGAAGGCGCGGCGGGCGTCGGCGCTGGTGACCGGCGAGCCCTCGACGGCCAGGACCGTGCCCGTCTCCCCCACGGCGTCCGCGAGCGCGGCCGTGAACAGTCCGGCGCCGGCGTAGAGGTCGAGGGCGTGCTCCCCGGGGCGCGCCGCGGCGGCCGCGGGCACCTCCCGGTGCAGCAGGGCGGGGGCGGCGCGGTGGATCTGCCAGAACCCCTCGGCGGAGACCTCCCACCGGTGCGGACCCACGTGCTCGGCGACCGACGGCCGGCCCGCCCACGTCTCGGGCTCGCGCTGCCCCTCGGCGCGGGCGGTGACGGAGACGTCCTGGTCCGCGGTGAGCCGTGCCAGCTCGCGGCGCAGCCGGTGCAGGTCGGCCCCGGCGGCCAGGCTCAGGTGCACCAGCGGCGTCCCGCCGTCGGCGGGGGCCGCGACGTCGACCCGTTCCGCCCCGCGCAGGTCGAGCCGCCCGAGCCGCAGGGCGTCGATGGCGGGGACCACGAGCGGGAAGCCGTCCACCGGGACGACGGCCGCGCTGCGGTGGGGGTGCATCCCGATCCGCCCCGCGGGGTCGACCGCGAAGTGCGCCCGGGTGCGCCAGCCGCGGCCCTGCGGGTCCTCCCCCGGCACGGCCTCGACGACGAGCTCGGTCTCGAGCCCGGCCAGGCGGGTGAGCTGCTCGGTGACCACGGCGGCCTTGAGGGCGCGCTGGGCCTCCAGCTCGGCGTGGCCGAACTCCGCGCCGCCGACGGGCGGCTCGCCGCGCCGCCAGGTCAGCAGGGGGTCGGCCGGGGCCCACACGTGCTCGGTCCGCCGGTGGGGGTCCGCCTCGAGGACGGCCACGACGTCGCCGCGCCAGAACCGGGCCTCGGGGCCGCTGTCGGTGAGGCGGACGCGGACGAGCTCGCCGGGCAGGCCGTGGCGGACGAACACCACGCGGCCCTCGCCGGTGCGGGCCACGGTGTGGCCGCCGTGGGCGACGAGGCCCAGGCGCAGCTCGAGCTCGACGGGGGCGGCGGGCTCGGCGGGGCCCGTGTCCTGGCCGGAGGCGGAGGACAGGTGCCAGGGCACGGAGGCCGTCATGACCCCGCGCTCCTGGTGCAGGCGGGCCCGCAGCGGCCGGATGGCCTGGTTGTGCAGCAGCCGCTCCCACCGGTGCCGCACGACGTACTCGGGCAGGTACACCACGACCAGGTCCCGGGGCGACTTGCGGCGCACCCCGCGCACGTGGTCGAGGACCGGGCCGATGGTGTCCCGGTAGGGCGCGTGGAGCACGGTGACGGGCACCGGGATCTCGAGGCGGCGCCACTCGTCGAGGATCCGGCGGGTGGCGGCGGCGTTCGTGTCCACGACGACGGCCTCGAGGGTCGAGGGCCGGGACGCCCGGGCGTAGGCCAGGGCGCGCATGAGGGGCTTGCGGACGGAGGAGACGTAGATGATGGCGTGCACCCGCGAGGGCAGGGCCCGGACCGGGGAGTCGGGCTGCAGCGCGAGCTCGGCGTCCACGGCGTCGTAGTGCCGCCGGACCCCCGCCATGACCGCGCTGAGGACCACGATGGCCACGATGGTGATCCACGCGCCCTGGGTGAGCTTGGTGACCAGGACGACGACGAGGACCGCCGCGCACAGCACGAAGGCGACCAGGGCCACGGCCCGGCGCACGAACAGCTCGCGGCGGACCCCGGGGTGCGGGCGCATCCGCCGGACGCGCGCCCAGTGCCGGACCATGCCGGCCTGGGTGAGCGTGAAGGAGACGAACACGCCCACGATGTAGAGCTGGATGAGGCTGTTGACGTTGGCCCCGAACGCCACGGTGAGCACCACGGCGACGAGCAGCAGCAGCAGGATGCCGTTGGTGAACGCGAAGCGGTCCCCGCGCGCCTGCAGCTGCCGGGGCAGGAAGGCGTCGCGCGCCAGCCGGGACGCCAGCGTGGGGAAGCCGGAGAAGGCGGTGTTCGCGGCGAGGATCAGCACGCCCACCGTCGCGGCGACGAGCACGAAGAACCACAGGGAGTCGGTGCCGAAGACGGTCTTCGCGAGCTGGCCCAGCACGGGGTCCTGGAAGAAGTCGGGGCCGGGGAGCCGGCCCTCGACGAGCAGCTGCTCCTCCGGGTCGCCGACGACCACGACGTCCGTGCGGTCCGCGAGGTACAGCACCCCGGCCAGCAGGGCCGCCGAGATCGCCCCGAGCACGCCCAGGGTGGCCGCGGCGTTGGCGGCGCGGGGCTTGCGGAAGTAGGGCACCGAGTTGGTGATGGTCTCCACGCCGGTCAGTGCCACGGCCCCGGAGGAGAAGGCCCGCAGCACCAGCAGGGCGCCCGCGAGACCGGCCAGCCCCGCGTCGAAGCCGGCGGCGGGCAGGACCTCCCGGCCGGCGCTGGGGGCGTCCCCCAGGGAGCCGGTGAGGTCCTGGCCCAGGCCCACGAGCAGCAGCGCGGTCAGGACCGCGAGGAAGAAGTAGGTGGGCACGGCCGCGGCCCGGCCCATGAACTTCAGCCCGCGCAGGTTGAGCAGCCCCACGAAGAGGATCCCGGCCACGGCCAGCTCCACCCGCCGCCCGGCGAGCGCGGGCAGCGCCGCGGTGACGTACTGGGCGGCGGTGGCCATGGACACCGCCACGACGAGGGCGTAGTCGGCCATCAGGGCCGCGCCCACGCCCACCCCCGCGGTGCGGCCGAGGTTCTTGGAGACGATCTCGTAGTCGCCGCCGCCGGAGGGGTAGGCGCGCACGTTCTGCCGGTAGGCGGTGATCACCACGGTGAGCACCACGAGCACGGCCAGGCCCACCCACGGGGAGACCGCCACGGCGGTGGTCCCCGCGAGCGCGAGGGTGAGGATGATCTCGTCGGGGGCGTAGGCCACCGAGGAGAGGGCGTCCGCCGAGAACACCGGCAGCGCCGTGCGCTTGGGCAGCACGGCGTCGCTGAACCGCTCGTTGTGGATGGGCTTGCCGACGAGGGCTCGCCTCAGCGCCCGGGGAATGCTCTGCACGGCTCCCCACGGTAGTCCGTCCCGCACCGATTGTCCGCCGCGCCCCGTGCGGGCCGCGCCCCCCGGGGTGACCTAGGCTGGGACGCATGGCGCATTTCGTGATCATGGGAGTGGGGCGCGTCGGCGTGATGGTCGCCCACACCCTCGAGGACTCCGGGCACACCGTGGCGGTGATCGACCAGGACGACCGCGCCTTCCGGCGGCTGCGCAAGTCCTTCGAGGGCAAGAAGGTCACCGGCCTCGGCTTCGACCAGGAGGTGCTGCGCCGGGCCGGGATCGAGGAGGCCTACGCCTTCGCGGCCGTCTCGAGCGGGGACAACTCCAACATCATCGCGGCGCGCGTGGCGCGCGAGACGTTCAAGGTCCGCCACGTGGTGGCCCGCATCTACGACCCCTCCCGGGCGGAGTTCTACCAGCGGCTGGGGATCCCCACCGTCGCCGCCGTGCGCTGGAGCGCCGACCAGGCGCTGCGCCGGATCCTGCCCGAGCAGACGATCACGGCCGACTTCCGCGAGGCCTCGGGACGGCTGCAGCTGGGCGAGCTGTCCCTGGACGACTCGTGGTCCGGGCTGCACCTGGACGCGATCCAGGAGGCCACGGGGGTGCGGATCGCGTTCGTGACGCGCTTCGGGGAGGGCGTGCTGCCCGGTCCCGACATGAGCTACCAGCAGGGGGACGTGGTCCACGCCATGATGCGCACCGACGACGTCGAGGCCGTGTCCCGCGTCCTGTCCCGCCCGCCCGGCCCGGACGTGCTCGACTTCGCCAACTCCCTGCGCCGGGAGTCCGACGACGCGCCCGGCTCCGACGACACCTCCCGGGGAGGATCCTGATGCGCGTGGTCATCGTGGGCGCGGGCGCCGTGGGCGCCTCGATCGCCCGGGAGCTGCTGTCCCACCAGCACGAGGTGGTGATCTTCGACGAGAAGCCCGAGGTCATCGGCCGCTCGGACCTGCGCGGGGCCCAGTGGATCATCGGTGACGCCTGCGAGCTCTCCACGCTGCGGGAGGGCGGGCTGGAGGAGACCGACGTCGTCGTCGCCGCCACGGGCGACGACAAGGCGAACCTGGTGGTCTCCCTCCTGGCGCGCAGCGAGTTCGGCGTGCCCCGCACGGTGGGCCGGGTCAACAACCCGAAGAACGAGTGGCTCTTCGACGACGCGTGGGGGGTGGACGTGGCCGTGTCCACGCCGCGGCTGATGACCGCGCTCGTGGAGGAGGCGGTCGAGGTGGGCGACGTGGTGCGCCTGCTGACCCTGCAGACGGGCGGGGCGACCCTCTCCGCCTACACGGTGCCGCACGAGCACCCCATCATCGCCACGATGGTCTCCCAGGTGCCGTGGCCGCCGGACGTGACCCTCGTGGCCATCCTGCGCGACGGGGTGCCCATCACCCCCTCGGGGGACGACGTGGTGGAGGGCGCCGACCAGCTGTTCTTCGTCTCCACCACGGAGGGCGAGGCGCAGCTGCGCGCGATGTTCACGACGGCCGGCCGGCACGAGCCGCACCGGAGCTGAGCGCGGGCCGGGGCCTCAGGGGGTGTCCTGCTCCTGGGCGGCGATCTGCTCCGGGGGCCGGGAGACGAGCCAGGCGAGCCACAGGGTCAGCGCGTACAGCGGCACGCCCATGACCAGCCGCGCCACGCCCAGGCCGGTGAGGTTCTCCGCGAAGTACAGGGGCACCTGCACGAGCAGGCGGGCCGCGAACATCGCCATCAGCATGACCGTGGCCACCTGGTAGGCGCGACGGCGCACCGGGACGTCGCGCCACTGCGCGCCCTCCCCGCGGATGTAGCCGTAGAAGACGCCGAGCAGCGGCCAGCGCAGGAGCAGGGACGCGCCCAGGCCCGCGAACCAGGCCGCGTTGATCCAGAAGCCGGGGACGTAGTAGTCCAGCGCCTCGCCGGTGGCCCGCGCGAACAGCGCGCAGACGCCCACGCCCACGAACCCGGACACGGCCTGGACCAGGCTCTGGCGCTGGACCAGGCGCAGCACGGTGAACAGGGCGGCCGTGCCCAGGGACGCGGCGAGCGCGACCCCGAGGGTGTTGCCGACGAGCAGCACGGCGAGGAACACGAAGCCCGGCAGGATCGTCTCGGCCAGACCGCGCCAGCCGCCGACGGCGTGCAGCACGTCGAGCTGCCCGTTGTCCTTGCGGCGCATGCCCGAGCGCGCGGCGTAGGCGGCCATCGAGCGCTCCACGTCGTGGCCGCGCCCCGGACCGTCCGCGGCGCTGCCGGGCTCCTGGGGATCCGTCATCTGCTGACCTGCTTCGCGATGATCTCGTAGCGCGGGTTGAACATCGAGGGGCGCCCGTCCCGGAAGCTCACCACGCCCACGCAGCGCAGCCGCGTCCCCGCGGTGACGCCCGGCACGGTGCGCTGGCCGTGCCACACGAGGCGCAGCGGCCGGGGGGCGGTCACGCCCTCGTCCCCCGGCGCCTGCGGGCAGTCCGGGGCGAGCAGGGCGGTGTAGTTCTGCGCGCCGGTCACCGGGGGCACGGTCACCTCCACCACGAGACCGGTCGCCATCACCCGGCGCCGGCTCCCGGCGGCGGTCGAGGGGTCGAGGTCGCCCGCGCACACGGGCGCCTCGGCGACCACGTCGATGGACCCGGTCCCCGGTGTCGGCCGGAACTCGCCGGTGCCTGTTCTCGTCACGGCTCAGCCGATCTCGGTGATCTCGGGTCCGCGCCGCGGCGGCCGCACGGGCTCCGGCGCCGGCTCCGGCTCAGGCTCCGTGTCCGGGACGGGGGAACGGACCGCGTCCTCGGGCACGACCAGCGTCAGCAGCTCGCGGGGGGGCATGGGCCGGTCGCCGCGCACCACCACGAGCTCGCGCACGACCTCGTCGAGGGCCGCGGCCGACTCCGCGGTCACCGCGGCGGTGCCCGTGAACACGGCCCGCACGAACCAGCGCGGCCCGTCGACGCCCACGAAGCGGGCGAGGCGGAAGCCGCGGGTCCCGTCGGAGGCGGTGGCGGGGAAGCGGGTGACGACCTGGAGCCCGAACGGGCCCTCCTCGACCGTCGGCTCGCCGTTGCTCGAGCGCAGCGACTGCACCAGCTCGCGGCGGACCTCGTCCCACAGCCCCTCGGAGCGGGGCGCGGCGAACGCCTGGACCTGGACCGAGCCGCCGTCGAGGTCGAGGGCGACGGCACGGGGGCGCTGCGTGCGCTCGTCCACCTCGAGCCGCACCCCCAGCCCCGGGCGGGGACGCACGAGCACGGCGCCGAGATCGAGGTAGCCGTCCCGGTCCTCCACCTGGGAGACGTCGAGCGGGCCCTGCGGCTCGCGCCGCCGCGCCGCCGCGGCGTCCTCCGCGCTCGGCGCGGCCTCCGGCTGCTGCGGGGCGGCGTCCTGCGCCGCGGCCTTCTTCTTCTTGCGACCGAACATGGTGTCGTTCTCCTCCGCCGGCACGCGGTGCCGGCTCTTGGCGTGAGCTCGTGGGGGGTCTGCTCGTGGATTCAGGCGGTGCCGCTGGAGCCGAACCCCGTCCCGCCGCGCGCCGAGCCGGGCAGCACGTCGACGAGCTCGAAGACGGCCTGCTCGACGCGCTGGACGACGAGCTGGGCGATGCGGTCGCCGCGGCGGACGGTGAAGGGCTCGGCGCCGTCCGTGTTGAGCAGGGTGACCATGATCTCGCCCCGGTAGCCGGAGTCCACCGTGCCCGGGGCGTTGACCACCGTGATCCCGTGCCGGGCCGCCAGCCCCGAGCGGGGGTGCACGAATCCGGCGTACCCCTCGGGCAGCGCGATCGCCACCCCCGTGGGCACCAGGGCCCGCTGACCGGGGCCGAGGACCACGTCCTCGCGCGAGCGCAGGTCGGCGCCCGCGTCTCCGGGCTTCGCGTACACGGGCAGGGGAAGGTCCGGGTCGAGGGCCTGCAGCGCGATGCTGAGCGGGCGCCCGTTGCCCGACGGCGGCCGGTGGCCTGTCGACTGGTCGTTCACAGTGCCCCACTCTAACGCGCCGGACCCCGGGCGCAGTCGTGAGACGCTAGAGGCATGTCCCGTCCTGCGTCCTCCAGTGCGTCCCCGGCCGACGGCCCCCGCGAACCCCGCCGGTCCTCCTCCGAGCGGCCCGGCGCCGAGATCCTCTACCAGGAGAAGCTCACCCCCGCGTGGTGGATGTGGCTGCTCGTGCTCTTCGCCGGCGTCGTCGCCCTCGTCGCGCTCGCCCCCATCGACCCGTGGGTGGCCGGAGCGGCGGCCGTCGTGGTCGGCGGCGGCGCGGCCGTGGCCCTCGTCGCCTCCAGCACCACCATCGTCGTCACCGGCGAGTCCCTGCAGGTCGGCCGGGCCCGCATCGAGCGACGGTTCGTGGGCGAGGCCGAGGCCTTCCGCGGCGACGACGTCCGCCGGGTCCGCGGCCCCGAGCTGGACGGGCGGGCCTTCATGAACTTCCGGGCGTCCGTGGGCCCGGTGGTGCGGATCCGGATCACCGACCCCGTGGACCCCACGCCGTACTGGCTCACCTCCACCCGGCACCCGGAGCGGATCGTCGAGGTGCTGTCCGCGCGCCCGTGAGCGCGCCCGCCGCCACCGCACGGAAGAACCCCGCCGCGACGACCGTCGCGACGGGGTTCTTCCGGTCCTCCGGACGAGCTCGGCCCTGCGGGGCTCAGCCCACGCACTCGACGCAGTACTTGACCCCGCCCCGCTCCTCGGCGATCTGGGAGCGGTGGCGCACCAGGAAGCACGAGCCGCAGGTGAACTCGTCCTCCTGGGCCGGCAGCACGACGACGGACAGCTCCTCGTTGGAGAGGTCCGCGCCCGGCAGCTCGAAGCTCTCGGCCGCGGCCGCCTCGTCCTCGTCGACGGTGCCGGACTGCGCATCGGTGCGGCGCGTCTGCAGCTCCTCGATCGAGTCCTCCTTGAGCTCGTCCTCCTGCTTGCGCGGCGCGTCGTAATCAGTGGCCATGTCCGGTCTTCGCTCCAATGCGGGGTCCGAGGGCGGGCTCCGGCACGGCTGTGCGCCGCCCTCCGGGCTCTGTGTCGCGTAGATTGTTCACCATCCGTGGGCAAAAATCCAACCCCGTCCCGGGCCCGCGAACACGCGGCCGGGCCCGTCCGCGGGCGGCCTCCGGCCGGGGCGCGCGACGGCCAGTAGGATTGGGGCAGGTCCGGGCCGGCACGTCGGCCGCGACCGACGGACCCGCCCCGCAGCGCCCGCTCGACGACCCCGAGCGCACCCGAGAACCACCCGGAGGAATGACAGCATGGAGCAGTTGCGCCTGGCAGGTGTGCACGACGACGGTGAGCACCTGGTCGTCGAGGACGAGGCAGGCACCCGCCACCTGTTGCGGATCGACCAGGAGCTGCGCCTGGCCGTCCAGCGCGCCCGGCGGCTGCCGGGCGCCCGCCAGCGGGGAACGGGCCAGTTCGGGCCGCGTGAGATCCAGGCCCGGTTCCGCTCCGGGGCCACGGTCGAGGAGATCGTGGCCGAGAGCGGGTGGGAGGCCTCCCGGGTCCGCCGCTACGAGTGGCCGATCCTCGCCGAGCGCGCCCACATCGCCACCGAGGCCCAGAAGGTCGAGATCGAGGACCGCTCCGCGCACCGCGGCTACCACTCCGTCTTCGAGGGCGAACCCCTCACCCTGGGCCGCGCCGTCGCCCACCGGGCCGCCGACCTCGGGGTGGACCCCTCCTCCCTCGAGTGGGACTCCTGGCAGCGGGAGGACCACCTGTGGGCGGTGGTCGCCCGGTTCTCCGTGGTCGACCGCGCCGCCGCGCCCGCCCACGACGAGCCGCTGGCCGAGTGGCTCTACAACCCCGCGAACCAGAGCGTCCGTCCCACGAACGCGTGGGCGGAGGCCCTCACGGAGGCCGGCACCCCGGACACGCCGCTCGGCACGGGCCTCGGCGTCCTGGACGGTGGCCTCGACCCCGAGCTCACGCAGCTGCGCCGGTCCGCCGTGGAGGCCGACGACCTGCTCGACGTCCTGCAGGCCCGCCGCGGGCAGCGCATCGGGGAGGACGCCGAGGGGGACGACGCCCTCGCCGAGATCCTGGGCCGCGGCATGGGGCACGTCGAGCGGCGGCCCCGCCCCCTGGCCGCACCCGAGGACAGCTCCGTCTTCGACCGCCCCTTCCAGCCGGCCACCCGGTTCCCCGAGCCGGGTCCCGCGCCGGAGCCGGCACCGGCCGGTGAGCCCGCGCCCCGGACGGACGGGCCCGCCACCGTGCAGCCCGCCGACGATCCCGTCGTCGAGCCCACCGCGCCCGCTGCGCCCGCCGCTCGCGCCGGCGCCCGGGACACCGTTCAGGAGAGGGCTTCGGAGGCCGGACGGGAGCGGGGCGTCGACGACGGCACCGAGCGGTCCGCGGCGCGACCGGACACCGCCGCCTCCCGGGACGAGGCGCCCGCGGCCGGGGACTCCGCCGCCCAGGACTCCGCGCCCCAGGGCTCCGCGACCCAGGACTCCGCGACCGGGAGCTCCCGGGACGACGACGTCCGGGGCGACCGCTCCGCCGGCCCGGCCCCCGCGGTCCCCGGCGAGGAGCCCGAGGACTCCGGCCCCGCCGAGGAGACCGCGCCCGAACGGCCCCGCCCGCGCAACAAGACCGCCAAGGCACGGCGCCCCGCGCGGTCCTCGGTGCCCAGCTGGGACGAGATCGTCTTCGGCAGCTCGTCCGACTGAGCCCCCGGCGCCGGTGCGCGCCGTCCGGCGCCGCCGGCCCGGCACACGCTAGAGTGCACGCAGCAGGGGACGGCTCCGCGCCGTCCCTCCGGGCTCGTGCGCTCCCCCATCCCGCGCGCGGCCCGGACGGACGACACCACGTCAGGGGCAGCACGACATGGGCAATTCCATCCAGGACGACCTCTTCGGGGACGACGAGCGCGACGCCGCAGCCGCGGACCCCGGCGACCCCGGTGTCCGCGGCGCCTCCGCCGCTCCGGAGGCGCCGGCCGAGCTGGTCCGCGGCTCCGGGCCGGGACGGTTCGTCGCCGGGCTGGTCCTCGGCGCGGTCGTGCTCGTGGTCCTGGTCGGCGCGGGTGCGCTCTACCTGGGCGGCGTCGGTCGCGACCTCTTCGGCGCCGGCCGGGAGGCCGAGTTCACCCCGGCCCCTGCGGTGACCAGCTCGCCGTCCGCCACGCGCACCAGCACGCCCACCGCGTCGCCCACGCCGTCGCGCTCGCGCACGCCCTCCCCCACGCCGAGCCCCTCGGCGGAGGAGCCGGCACCGCCACCCCCGGCCCCGGAGCCCGTGGCGCCCCCGGCGCCGTACGTCCCCCCGGCACCCGTGGTCCCCGAGCCCGTCGTGCCCGAACCCGTGGTGCCCGCCCCGGTCCCGCCGCAGCCCGTGGTCCCCGCGCCCCCGGCGCCGGCCCCGTCCGCACCGGCCCCGGCGGATCCCGGTCCGACCACCCCGGGAGCGCCCGCGAAGGACGACGAGGCCGGCGCGGAGGACGTCGACCCGGACGAGGAGGACGCGGCCGAGGAGGACGCCGGCCCGGCCGCCGCAGAGGCGGGGACCGAGGGGGCCACCACGGAGGACGCGGCCGAGGACGCCTCGCCAGCACCCTGAGCGCAATCCCCCGGCCGCGGTCCACCCGGCGCGGCAGCCGGATCGCCGCGCTGCGCGGCGGCCCCGTGGCGGCTCGTCCGGCGCGGCGGCCCCGTGACGGCCCACCCGACCCGGCACCCCGGTCGCGGCGTCCCTGCGCCGGCTCGCGGTGGGCGGGCGCTCAGGCCAGGCGCAGCAGCGGGACCTCCCGCTCGGCGCGCGTCAGCGAGCCGTGCTGGCCGACCATGGACAGGACGCTCGGGCGGACCCGGCCCAGGTCGAACAGCGCCAGGGGCTCCCGCCCCAGCACGAGGAGGTCGCCGATGCGCCCGCGCACCGCGTCGCGCACGAGCGCCGGCGGGCCGAAGTAGCCCGCGTCGAGGGCCGCCTCCCGGGAGAGGATCCACACGCGGGACCCGAACTGCTCCCGCCAGGCGGCCACGAGCGCCCGGACGTCCTGCGCCGTCGCGTCCGGCTCCAGGTGCAGCTGCACCGCGCGGGGCTCGCCGGCCGTGTGCCGGACACCGTCCAGCAGCCCCGGGAGCTCGGAGAAGTCGACGCGCGCGTCCCGCGGGACGTCCACCATGCCGTGGTCACCGGTCACCAGCACCGTGGTGCCGGCCGGCACGCGCGCGACCAGACGGCGCAGCGACGCGTCGAGCTCCTCGAGCTGGGCCGTCCACTCCCAGGACTCCCAGCCCCGGGCATGGCCGGTGCGGTCGAGCTCGTCCCAGTAGAAGTACATGAGGGCGTCGCGTCCCGCCGCGAGCTGGTCGAGTGCGGTGCTGACCCGCGCGGCCGGCCCCTCCGCGGCCACGAACCGGCCCCCGCGCAGGGCCGCGTCGGTGAGCCCGGAGCCGGCGAAGCGCTGCCGGCTGACCGTGACCACGTCCACGTGCTCGGCGGCGCGCTCGAGCACCGTGGGCAGCGGCTGCCACGCCCGGGGGTCCACGGCGGCGTCCCAGCCGCCGAGCTGGTTCACGACCCGGTCCCGGTCGGGGTCCAGCACGTCGTAGCCCACGAGTCCGTGCGCCCCGGGGGCCGCGCCCGTGCCGAGGGACGCCAGCGAGGCCGCCGTGGTCGTGGGGAACGCCGCGTCCAGGGTGGCCAGGCCCTGCGCGCCGGCCAGGCCCGGGGCGTGCCCGGCGCGGGCCCGCAGCTGGGCCCGTCCCAGGCCGTCCACCATGACGACGACGACCCTCCGGGCGGCGGGCAGCCCCAGCGCGTCCCGGAAGCCGGGCACGCCCAGGGACGCCGCGGCCGAGGACATGACCTCCGCGACCGAGCGGCTGCCGTAGCGCGGCGGCCCCGGCAGGTCGGCGGGCAGCGCGGCCAGGACCTCCTGCACCGCCCTCACCGGGCGGCGCCGCTGTCCCGGCCGGTGAACCGGTCGGTGAACCGGGTGCGCGGTGTGGCGGCGGCCGCCCGCCGCGGAGCCGGCGTGCGCCCGTGGGCCGGCTGGGCGATCTGCGCGCCGTCGGTCAGCGGGGAGAGGTTGGCCCGGCGCAGTGTGCGCGCGAACTCCCGCGCGCCCTCCACGGCGGTCGGGCCGTCGGCCTCCGCGCTGATCCGCAGCACGATGTCCTCCCGGGCGGCCGTGCCGGTGTAGCCGTGGTCGGCCTGGCACTGGGGGTCCTCGCACAGTGCGGGCGCCAGGTCCACGTGCAGGGTGCCCGTCCACGCGATGGCGAGCGTCACCTCGGAGATCGGGCTGTCCGGCCGGTAGTTGGCCGGCTGGTAGTACGAGTAGCTCAGCGTGACCGAGCGGATCTGCGAGATGCCGACCGTCTCCGTGGAGACCCGTGCCACCACGTCCCGGCCGCCCTCGTCGAACTCCTCGTCGTCCACGTGCGTCACGTGCAGCACGTCCTCGGCGAGCACCAGCACGGTGGTGTGGCGGTGCACCTCCGTCCGGTCGATGTGGGTCTCCAGCTGCACGAGGTGGGAGACCGGGGACCGGCCGTCCAGGGAGTCCTGGACCACGTCGATCACCAGCTGCGGGTAGAAGCCGGCCTTGTTGATGTCCTCGACCAGCCGCTGGCCGCGCTCACCTGAATACGTCATGGGGGCCATTTTCCCCCACGGCCGCGCCAGTGCCCAACACGGGCCCTCAGGGCACCCGGAAGTAGCACCGCTCCTCCCCGCCGCCCACGTCCTCGCAGACCCGTTCCAGCACCACGGGGCTCTCCTCCGGCGCCGGGCTCGGGGTCGTGTCGGCGCTGCGCGTGACCGTGGGCGAGCTCCCGGGACCGGGCACCCGCTCCGCGGAGCCCAGGGGATCGAGCAGCAGATATCCGCTCAGCAGCGCAGTCATCCCCACGAGGACCACGAACACGCCGGTCACGGCTCGGCCGCCGCGGCGCCGCCCGGTCCGCGCCGGCCGCGGGAGCGCCTCCGTGGCCCTCCCCCCGGCGGGCCGGCGGCCCGCCCGGTCCCGGCCGGGGTCGTTCCCGGTGCCCCCGCCGTCGCCGTCGCCGGACCCGCCGTGCCCGGAGCCGTCGCGCCCGGACCCGGCAGGGTCCGGCACCTCGTCGTCGCCCGACCCGGTGTGGACTCCCCCGGTGTCGACTCCCCCGGCACCGGTTCTCCCGCTGCCGGCGCCGCCGGCGTCGGCCAGCCCGCCGCCGCCCACCGTGGTCCCGGCCGTCCGCTGCCCGGTGCTGCCGGGAGCGGTGCCGGCGGAGTCGGTGCTCCCGGAGCCGGCGTCCAGGGTGTCGGGGCCGTCCGGGAACCGGCCGCCGGCCTCCGCGCCCGCGGCGGCTCCGCCGCCGAGCCCGGCGCCGGTCGTCCCGTCCGTCCCCTCCGTGCCGTCCCACCCGGTCAGCACCCGGCTCGCCCACGGCTCCGGCAGCGGCTCGAGGACGTCGAAGACCTCGAACGGCTCGCCGTCCCGGGTGCGGGCAGGGTCGAAGCGCCGTCTCGCCGCTCCCGCGGTGAGCTCGTGGAGCACGGTGACGGCCGCGTCGCGGCGCTGGGCGGGGTCCGGGGTGAGGAGGGCGGCGAGGTGCTCCGCGAGGTCGCCCTGCTCCCCCACCACGGCGCGCGCATCGTTGGGCCCCAGGCTCTCCTGCGGCTCCAGCGAGGGGTCGAGCATCCGCAGCGCGGTGATGCCCGCCGCGTAGAGGTCCTGCGCGGGGTTCGGGTCGGTGAGCTCGTAGGCCTCCGGGGGCAGGTAGCCGGGCGTGCCCACCACGGTGCCCGTCCGGGTCAGCCGGGCGTCCTGGACGCGCACGGCGATGCCGAAGTCGGAGAGGAGGACGTGGGGGCGGCCCGTCCCGGTGCTGTCCAGCATGAGGTTGCCCGGCTTCACGTCCCGGTGCACCCAGCCCTGGGCGTGCACGAACTGCAGGGCCTGGAGCAGCTGGGCGAGAACCTCCTCGGTCAGCTCCACCGAGGCGGCCCCGTTGTCGAGCAGCGCGGACTCCAGGGTGCCGCCGTGCACGAGGGGCATCGCGATGACCACGTGCGCGTCCTCCGCGGCCCACCCGTAGGGGGCGAGCACGTGCGGGTGGTCCAGCTTCACCGACTGCTCCCGCGCGAAGCGCAGCAGGTCCGCGGAGTCGCGCTGGCGCAGCACCTTGGCCGCGCACAGCTGCTGGAGCCGGCCGTCCCAGGCCCGCCACACGGAGCCGCTGCCGCCGCGCGCGATGGGGTCGATGAGGGTGTACCGACCGGCTATGGTGTCCGCCACGAAGTCCGGGCCCGCCTAGCTGCGCATGGCCCGGCGCGCGCTGTCCGTCCGCTGCCGGGCGTTGCCGATGCCGACCGAGGCCCCCAGCACGGTCACGGAGCCGCTGGAGACGAGCACGGGGTTCAGCTCCACGCGGGCGATCTCGGGGTGCCGGTCCTTGAGCAGCGCCACCCGGGCGACGAGGTCCTCGAGCCGGTCGACGTCCGCGGCCGGGACCCCCTGGTGGCCGAAGAGCTTGCGCGAGGCCTTGGGCTCGCGGACCATCCGCCGCACGTCCTGGTCGGTGAGCGGCGGGACCCGGTGGGCCCAGTCCTCGAGGAGGTTCACCGCGTCCCCCGCCATCCCGAACGAGACCACGGGGCCGATCAGGGGGTCCTCGATGGCCCGGAGCACCACCGACTGGCCGGTGGGGGCCATGGCCTGCACCTCGAGGTCGAAGGTGCCGAAGGGGGCGAGCGCCCGGTGCATGGTCTCGATGGCCGCCCGCAGCTGCGCGTCGTCCTGGATGTTGAGCTGCACGCCGCCCAGGTCCAGGCGGTGCCGGAGGTTGGGGTCGGTGGTCTTGAGGGCCACGGGGTAGCCGAGCCGGTCGGCGGCGGCCAGGGCGTCCTCGGGATCGGTGAACCGCTCGCTGGGCAGCAGGCCCACCCCGTAGGTCTCCAGCAGCTCCCGCGCCTGGTCCCCGTCCAGCTCGAGCAGCTCGTCGCCGGTGACGCTGGGCAGGATCTTCTCCACGAAGGTCTCCGCCGCCTCCGCGTCGATGCCCTTCGGCTCGGCGAGGCTGCCCTGGTCCTGGGCGCGCCACCGGGTGTAGTCCACGACCTTGGCGAGCGCGCGCAGGGCCGCCCCCGGGGAGTCGAAGCAGGGCACGTCCAGTCCGTCCTCGGCGTGGTGCAGGGCGGAGACCGCTCCGGGCTCGGTGCTGCCCGTGAAGACGACCACCACGGTCTTGCCGTGCTCCCGCCCCACCCGGCCCACGAGCTCGGCCACGCGCTCCGGCGTGGCGCCCGGGATCGGCATCAGCGTGACCACGGCGGAGTCGACGGCCTCGGCGCCGAGGCAGCTGTCGACGGCCGCCCGCAGCGCCTCGAGGGCGTCCTCCCCGCCGTCCGCGGTCCGGACCCCCGCCTGGGTCACCGCGACGTCCAGCCCCAGCTGCATGCACCGGTCCTCCATGAGCTGGCCCAGGGCCAGCGCGTTGGAGACGAGGGCCGTGCGGGCGCCCGCGGGCAGGGGCTGGCCGGCGAGGATCCCGGCCACGTCCATGAGGTGCTCGCTCGTGTCCGCGCGGATCACGCCGGCCTGCCGGAACATCGCGTCCAGGGCCCCCGGCGGGGCCTGGGTGGTGCGCCCGGTGTGGCCGGGCGGCAGCCGGAGACCGGTGACCTCGCTCTTGGCCACGATCACGGGCTTGGTCAGGGACAGCCGGCGGGCGATCCGAGAGAACTTGCGCGGGTTGCCCACGGACTGCAGGTAGAGCCCGCACGCGCGGGTCGCGGCGTCGTCCTCCCAGTACTGCATCATGTCGTTGCCGGAGACGTCGGCCCGGTTGCCGGCGGAGAGGTACGTGGACACGCCCACGTCGTGGCGCAGCGCGGCCGCGTTGAGCATCATGCCGATGGCCCCGGACTGGCTGAACAGCCCCAGCGGGCCCTCCCGCGGCACGGTGGGCAGGATGGAGGCGTTGAAGCGGGACTCCGGGGCCGTGCTGTAGAGGCCCAGGCTCGCCGGGCCGACCACGCGCATCCCGTAGGAGCGAGCGCGGCGCACCAGCTCGGTCTGCCGGGCCCGGCCCGCCGCGCCGGCCTCGGCGTACCCGCCCGTGACCACCACGACGGCGCGCACGCCCGCCGCGCCGCACTGGTCCACGACGTCGGCCACCTGGTCGACGGGCACGGCGACCACGGCGAGGTCCACGGGCTCGGGGACCTCCCCGATCGAGGTGGCGTGGGTCATGCCCTCCCGCTCGAAGGGCGTGGGGCTCACCCCGCTGAGCCGGCCGGCGAACCCGGAGGCGACGAGGTGCTCGACCAGCGCGTGCCCGGCGTGGCCGGGGTCCCGCGACGCCCCGATCACGGCGATCGAGGACGGGGAGAGGAGGTCGGCCATGGAGAGGGCCTCGGCGCGGTGCTCCCGCGCGGCCATTACGGCCAGCGACTTCTCGGTCGGGTCGATGTCGAAGCCGACCACCACCACGCCGTCGTCGAACTTGCGGGTGAGCTCGTAGCCCGCCTCCGCGAACACGCGGAGCATCTTGCGGTTCTCGGGCAGGACCTCCGCGGAGAAGTGGTCGATCCCGTTCTCGCGCGCGGCCGCGGCGAGGTGCTCCAGCAGGATCGAGCCGATGCCCCGCCCCTGGTGGGCGTCCGAGATCATGAACGCGACCTCGGCGTCGTCGTGCCGGTCCGTGCGGTCGTAGCGGCCCACGCCGATGATCCGGTCCGCCAGCACCAGCACGAAGCAGACGCGGTCCCGGTGGTCCACGCGGGTGAACCGCTCCAGCTCCCGGGCGGAGAGGGTGGGCTTGTAGGAGAAGAAGCGCAGGTAGATGGAGTTCTCGGACTGCGACTGGTGGAAGGCCAGGAGCGCGTCCTTGTCCTCCGGGGAGATCGGGCGCAGCTGCGCCGTCGCGCCGTCGCGGAGGATGACGTCGGCCTCCCAGTACTCGGGGTACTGCCCGGCGTCGTCCGTGTCCGCGGTCTCTGGAACCATAGACTTCAGGCTAGTAGACAAACCTGCACCGTCAACGGTGCGTCCCGGTGCGTCCCCGCACGATCTCGAACGCCGAGCCGCCGGGCCCGCCCCGGACCGACCAACGACCGAAGGACCCCCCGCTGTGATGGCACGCCGCCGTGCGCCCTCCCGCCCGTCCGCCGAGGACGAGCTGCCCCCCGACTTCCGGGAGAACATCGTCGACATCGACGTGACCTCCGAGATGGAGACGAGCTTCCTCGAGTACTCGTACTCCGTCATCTACTCCCGCGCCCTGCCCGACGCCCGGGACGGGCTCAAGCCCGTGCAGCGGCGCATCCTGTTCATGATGAACCAGATGGGGCTGCGCCCGGACCGCGGCCACGTCAAGAGCGCCCGCGTCGTGGGCGAGGTGATGGGCAAGCTGCACCCGCACGGCGACTCCGCCATCTACGACGCGATGGTCCGGCTCGCCCAGTCCTTCGCGATGCGCCTGCCGCTCGTGGACGGGCACGGCAATTTCGGCTCCCTCGACGACGGCCCCGCCGCCTCCCGCTACACCGAGGCCCGGATGGCCCCGGCCGCCCTGGCGCTGACGGCCGACCTCGACGAGGACGTCGTCGACTTCGTGCCCAACTACGACAACCAGTTCACCCAGCCGGGCGTGCTGCCCGCGGCGTTCCCCAACCTGCTGGTCAACGGCTCCTCCGGCATCGCGGTGGGCATGGCCACGAACATGGCCCCGCACAACCTGCGCGAGGTCGTCGCGGGCGCCCGGCACCTCGTGGAGCACCCCGAGGCGACGCTCGAAGAGCTCATGCGCTTCGTCCCGGGCCCGGACCTGCCCTCGGGCGGGCGGATCGTGGGCCTCGACGGGATCCGGGACGCCTACCGGACCGGGCGCGGCTCCTTCAAGACCCGCGCGAAGGTCTCGGTCGAGCAGATCTCCCCCCGCAAGCAGGGCATCGTCGTCACCCAGCTGCCCTACATGGTGGGGCCCGAGAAGGTCACCGAGAAGATCAAGGAGGCGGCGCAGGCCAAGAAGCTCCAGGGCGTCTCCGACGTCGTGGACCTGACCGACCGCAAGAACGGCCTACGGCTGGTCATCGAGGTCAAGAACGGCTTCAACCCGCAGGCCGTCCTCCAGCAGCTCTACAAGTACACGCCCATGGAGGACTCCTTCGGGATCAACAACGTTGCCCTCGTGGACGGACGGCCCCGCACCATGGGCCTCCTGGAGCTGCTGCGGGTCTACGTGGAGCACCGGCTGTCGGTGGTCCGGCGGCGCACCGGCTTCCGGCTGGCCAAGCGGCGCGACCGCCTGCACCTGGTCGAGGGCCTGCTCGTGGCGATCGTCGACATCGACGAGGTCATCCAGATCATCCGCTCCTCCGACGAGACCGCCGTGGCCCGGGAACGGCTCATGGCCGTGTACGACCTCAGCCGCGTGCAGGCCGACCACATCCTCGAGCTGCGGCTGCGGCAGCTGACCAAGTACTCGCGGATCGAGCTCGAGAAGGAGCAGGAGGAGCTGCGCCGGGAGATCGCCGAGCACGAGGAGACCCTCGCCTCGGACTCGCGGCTGCGGGCCCTGGTCTCCGCGGAGCTCGCGGAGGTCGCGGAGGTCCACGGCGACGACCGGCGCACCGAGCTGCTGGAGTCGGAGGCCCTGCCGGCGCCCGTCGCCGCGGCGGCGGCCCCCGCACCGGGGCGGACGGCGGCGGGCGGGCTCGCGCTCGAGATCGCCGACGACCCCTGCTGGGTCTTCCTGTCCACCTCGGGCCAGCTCGCCCGCACGCCCTCCCAGGTCCCGCTGGTGGACCCGCCCCGGCGGATCAAGCACGACGCCCTGGTCTCCGCGGTGCGCGCCACCGCCCGCGGGGAGATCGGGGCGGTCACGTCCACCGGGCGCATGCTGCGCGTCCAGGTGATGGACGTGCCCGTGCTGACCGCCTTCGAGGGCACCCCGAAGCTGGGCGACGGCGTCCCGGTCAAGGATTTCCTCACCCTCGGCCGCGGGGAGCGGCTCGTGGGGCTCGCGCCGCTCAACGCGGTGCTGGCCCTGGGCACCCGCAACGGCGTGGTCAAGCGGGTCAGCCCCGAGTATCCGCTCAACCGCGAGGACTGGGAGGTCATCACGCTCAAGGACGACGACGAGGTGGTCGGCCTCGCCGAGTCCGCCGCCGCGGAGGACGAGCTGGTGTTCGTGACCCGGGACGGGAAGCTGCTGCACTTCGAGGCCGGTGCGGTGCGCCCCCAGGGCCGGACCGCGGGCGGCGTCGCCGGGGTCAAGCTGGTCGCGGGGGACGCCGTGGTCTTCTTCGGGGCGGTCCGCGCCGCGGACGAGACGCCCGTGGTCGTGACCCTCGCCCGCGCCGACGAGGTGCTGCCCGGCATGTCGCAGTACTCGGTGAAGGTCACCCCGTTCTCGGAGTACCCGCCCAAGGGCCGGGCCACCGGAGGGGTGCGCGCGCACCGGTTCCTCAAGGGCGAGACGGGACTGGCCCTGGCCTGGGTGGGGCACGGACCGGCCAAGGCGGTCGCGGCCTCGGGCGTGGCCCGGGCCCTGCCCACCGAGCACGGGCGCCGGGACGGCTCGGGCGTGCCCACCGACCAGGTGATCGACGCGGTGGGCCCGGCCTACGGCTGAGGCTCAGCGGCGGGGCCCGAGCAGCCCCATCTGCTCCACCGCCGCCCGCTCCTCCTCGAGCTCCCGGACGGAGCGGTCGATGCGGGCGCGGGAGAACTCGTCCAGCTCGAGGTCCGGCACGATCGCTGCCCGGCCGTCCCGGCAGACCACCGGGAACGAGCTGACGAGTCCCTCCGGCACGCCGTAGGAGCCGTCGGACGCGACCGCCATGGACGTCCACGTGCCCTCGGGGGTGCCCAGGACCCAGTCGCGGACGTGGCACAGGGCCGCGTGGGCCGCCGAGGCCACCGAGGAGCCGCCGCGCACGTCGATGATCTCCGCGCCGCGGCGCGCCACCCGGGGGATGAAGGTGTCGTCCACCCAGGCGAGGTCGTGGCCTTCCCCGGCCAGCACCTCGAGCGCCGGCCGGCCCCCGACCGTGGCGTGGGTCAGGTCGGGGTACTGGCTCGCCGAGTGGTTGCCCCACACGGCCACGCCGTCGATCTCGTCGACGCGGGCCCCGGTGGTCGCGGCGAGCTGGGCCAGCGCGCGGTGGTGGTCGAGCCGGGTGAGGGCGGTGAAGCGCTCGCGCGGGACGTCCGGGGCGTGCGAGGCGGCGATGTAGGCGTTGGTGTTGGCGGGGTTGCCGACCACCACGGCCCGGAAGTCCTCGGCGGCGCCGCGGTTGACGGCCCGCCCCTGGACCGAGAAGATCCCGGCGTTGGCCTCGAGCAGGTCGGCCCGCTCCATGCCCTGGGACCGGGGGCGGGCCCCGATGAGCAGCCCCACCGAGGCGCCGTCGAACGCGGCGTCCGCGTCCTCGAAGACCTCCACGCCGTCGAGCAGCGGGAACGCCCCGTCCTGCAGCTCCAGGGCGGTGCCCTCCGCGGCCCGCCGCGCCTGCGGGAGCTCGAGCAGGTGCAGGCGGACGGGGGTGCCGGGGCCGAGGAGGTCGCCCGCCGCGGCCCGGAAGACGGTGGCGTAGCCGATCTGGCCCGCGGCACCGGTCACGGTGACGGTGACCGGCCGGGGCCGGCCGGGTGCGGGGGACGGGGTGTGCGGGCCGGTGGCGGTCATGCGGGGTCCTTCCTCGGGGACGGTCGCTCGTCCCTGCCCAGCGTAGCGGCCGCACCAGGGCACCGGCCCTCGGTGCGCCCGCCGTCCCGCGCGCTCAGGCGTCGATGCGCTCCTGGTCCAGGTGCGTGGCGCCCTCGATGATGAAGTCCTTGCGCGGGGCCACCTCGGAGCCCATGAGCAGGGAGAAGGCGTGCTCGGCGGCCTCGGCGTCCTCCACCCGGATCCGGCGCAGCATCCGGTGCCGGACGTCCATGGTCGTCTCCGCGAGCTGGTCCGCGTCCATCTCGCCCAGGCCCTTGTAGCGCTGGATGGGCTCCTTGTACCGCCGCCCCTCCGCCTCGAGCCGGGCGAGCAGGTCCGTGAGCTCGCGCTCGGAGTACGTGTAGACCATCTCGTTGGCCTTGCCGCCGGCGTTGACGATCTCCACCCGGTGCAGCGGGGGCACCGCCGCGTAGACCCGCCCGGCCTCCACGAGCGGGCGCATGTAGCGGTAGAACAGCGTGAGCAGCAGGGTGCGGATGTGCGCGCCGTCGACGTCGGCGTCCGTCATCATGATGACCTTGCCGTAGCGGGCGGCGGTGAGGTCGAAGGTGCGCCCCGAGCCGGCGCCGATGACCTGGATGAGCGCGGCGCACTCCGTGTTGGCGAGCATGTCCGTGATGGACGCCTTCTGCACGTTGAGGATCTTGCCGCGGATCGGCAGCAGCGCCTGGTAGTTGGAGGACCGGGCCAGCCGCGCCGTGCCGAGCGCGGAGTCGCCCTCCACGATGAACAGCTCGGAGCGCTCCACGTCGTTCGAGCGGCACTCGACGAGCTTGGCCGGCATCGAGGAGGTCTCCAGGGCGTTCTTGCGCCGCTGGGTCTCCTTGTGCACCCGCGCGGAGATGCGGGACTTCATCTCCGCCACGACCTTCTCGAGCAGCTGCCCGGCCTGCTGCTTGTCGTGACGGCCGGTGGCCGTGAGCTTGGCGGTCAGCTCCTTCTCGATCACCCGGCTCACGATCTGGCGCACGGCCGGGGTGCCCAGGACCTCCTTGGTCTGGCCCTCGAACTGCGGCTCGGCCAGCCGCACCGTGAGGACGGCCGTGAGCCCGGCCAGGACGTCGTCCTTCTCGATCTTGTCGCTGCCGGCCTTGAGCTTGCGGGCGTTGGCCTCGATCTGCTTCCGGAACGTCTTCAGCAGGGCCGCCTCGAAGCCGGCCTGGTGGGTGCCGCCCTTGGGGGTCGCGATGATGTTCACGAACGAGCGCAGGGACGTGTCGTAGCCGATGCCCCAGCGCAGGGCGACGTCGACCTCGCACGTGCGGTCCAGCTCCGTGAGCTTGGAGCGGCCGTTCTCGTCCAGGACCGGGACGTTCTCCTTGAACCGGCCCTCGCCCTGGAACCGCCACACGTCGGTGACCGAGCTGTCGGCGGCGAGGTACTCCACGAACTCGGAGATCCCGCCGTCGTGCTGGAACACCTCCTCGTGGGTCCCGAACTCCCCCGGCGTGCCGGGCAGGCCCCGCTGGTCGCGCACGGTGATGCGCAGCCCGGGGATCAGGAACGAGGTCTGGCGGGCGCGCTTGGCGAGCTCCTCGTAGCTGAACCGGGCGTCCGCCGTGAAGATCTGCTCGTCCGCCCAGTACCGGATCCGGGTGCCGGTGACGCCCCGCTTGGCCTTGCCGACGACGTCGAGCACCGACCCCTCCACGAACGGCTCGAACCGGGCGTGCGGGGAGGGCCGGCCCTGGTCCACGAAACGGCCGGGCTCGCCGTGCCGGAAGGACATCTGGTAGGTCCTCCCGCCGCGGTCCACCTGGACGTCCAGGCGGGCGGAGAGCGCGTTGACCACCGAGGCGCCCACGCCGTGCAGGCCGCCGGAGGCGCTGTAGGAGCCGCCGCCGAACTTCCCGCCCGCGTGCAGCTTGGTGAAGACGACCTCCACGCCGGTCAGCCCGGTGCGCGGCTCGAGGTCGATGGGGATGCCGCGGCCGTCGTCGTGGACCTCCACGGCGCCGTCGGCGTGCAGGACCACCGTGATCTGGTGGCCGAAGCCGGCGAGGGCCTCGTCCACGGAGTTGTCGATGATCTCCCACATGCAGTGCATCAGTCCGCGGGAGTCGGTGGAGCCGATGTACATGCCCGGCCGCTTCCGGACGGCCTCGAGGCCCTCGAGGACGGAGAGGTGGCGGGCGTTATACTCGGAACGGGACGGTGTCACGGGGATACGACTCCTGGGGGACGGCGGGATTCCCCACCACTGTAGTCCCGGCGGCGGACACCGCAGGCCCGGGCGCGGGTCACGCGGACGCGACCCCGGCCGGCACCGTGACCTACGCCCGGGGCGAAAAACGGCCTCCGCCGGAATCGATTGTCCGAGGGTCGTGGTTGTATAGAGCAGTACCCCGACGCGTCCACGAGACCCCGGGTACCCGCACCGGCGGCCCCGTGCCCCGTGCAACGAGTACGACCCAGGAGGAGGATCCCGTGAACGCAACATTGGAGAGCCGAGAGCTCAATGCGACCGACCGCTGCGACGCGTGCGGCGCCCAGGCCTACGTCCGAGTGATCCTCGAGTCGACGGGCGGTGAGCTGCTGTTCTGCGCTCACCACGCGCGCAAGAACGAGCAGAAGCTGCGGCCGCTGGCCGCCACCTGGCAGGACGAGACCGAGCGCATCGGTTCCTGACCGGGCGACCGCCCAGGGCGGTCGACGCAGGAGGGCCCCGACACCTGGTGTCGGGGCCCTCCTGCGTGTCCGGTCCTCGCCCCGGTCACCGGAGCGGTGCGCGGGTCCCGGACGTGGTCGCCCCGCGCCCGGAGGATCTCCGGGCGCGGGGACGGCCGGTCAGTCGAGGTAGTCGCGCAGCACCTGCGAGCGGGACGGGTGGCGCAGCTTGGACATCGTCTTGGACTCTATCTGCCGGATGCGCTCACGCGTCACGCCGTAGACCTTGCCGATCTCGTCGAGCGTCTTGGGCTGGCCGTCGGTCAGGCCGAAGCGCATCGCCACGACCCCCGCCTCCCGCTCGGAGAGGGTGTCCAGGACCGAGTGCAGCTGCTCCTGCAGGAGCGTGAAGCTCACGGCGTCCGCGGGGACCACGGCCTCGGAGTCCTCGATGAGGTCGCCGAACTCCGAGTCGCCGTCCTCCCCCAGCGGGGTGTGCAGCGAGATCGGCTCACGGCCGTACTTCTGCACCTCGACGACCTTCTCGGGCGTCATGTCGAGCTCGTTCGCCAGCTCCTCCGGGGTCGGCTCCCGGCCGAGGTCCTGCAGCATCTGGCGCTGGACGCGGGCGAGCTTGTTGATGACCTCGACCATGTGCACCGGGATGCGGATGGTGCGGGCCTGGTCGGCCATGGCACGGGTGATGGCCTGGCGGATCCACCAGGTGGCGTACGTGGAGAACTTGAAGCCCTTGGTGTAGTCGAACTTCTCGACCGCGCGGATCAGTCCGAGGTTGCCCTCCTGGATGAGGTCCAGGAACAGCATGCCGCGACCGGTGTAGCGCTTCGCGAGCGAGACGACCAGGCGCAGGTTGGCCTCGAGCAGGTGGTTCTTGGCGCGCTTGCCGTCGTGGATGACCCAGCGCAGCTCCTTGCGGGTCTGCGGGTCGAGGCTGTCCTTCCCGTCCGCGAGCTTGTGCTCCGCGTACAGGCCGGCCTCGATCCGCAGCGCCAGGTCCACCTCCTGCTCGGCGTTCAGCAGCGCGACCTTGCCGATCTGCTTGAGGTAGTCCTTGACCGGGTCGGCGGTGGCGCCGGCGGAGACGACCTGCTGGGCCGGGGCGTCGTCGTCGTCGTTGTTGGTGATGACGAAGCCGGAGGTCTTCTCGTCCTTGGGCGCTGGGACGGCCGGCGCGTCCTCGGGCGCGGCCTCCTCCTCCGCGTCGGCGTCCTCGTCCACGTCGGGCTCGATCACCCCGGCCTCGTCGGTCAGTGCGGTCTCGATGTCGGCGTCGTCGGTGACGACGACGTCCTCCTCGGGCTCCCCGGCGACGGCCAGGGCGTCCTTGTCCGCCGGGGCCGCGGCCTTCTTGCGGCCCGCGGCCTTCGGTGCGGCCGGGGGCTTGCTCGCGGCGGTCCTGGTCGCGGTCGACCGGCCGGCGGTGGACTTCGTCGAGGCGGCCGCGGTGGCGCTCTTGGGAGCGGTGGACTTCGCGGCGGTGGACTTCGCCGCCGTGGTCTTCTTCGCGGCCACGGTCTTCTTGGTCGCGGTCGACTTCGCAGCGGCGGTCTTCGCCCGCGGCGACGTGCCCGTGGTGCCGGACGGCGACCGAGCGTCCCCGGTGCCCGGGGTCTCGGCGGCGGTGTCCGTCGTCTTGTTGCTGGCGGCAGGTGACACTGAGAGCCTTTCGTTGAGCGGTCACGGCGTCCGCCCTCGGGGCAACACGCCTATGACCCTGTCAAGTCCGTGCGCCGGGCAGTGTCCGGCGCGGCGGGCTTGAAGGGTCCTGACAGCCGGAACCACCCGTGGGCGGGATTTGTTCCCGCTCGACCGGACGGACCCGAAAAAGCTCGTCGCACGGGGCTCAGGAGTGCCAGGCGGTGGCACGGTCCCGGGCCCAGAGCGGCACGGGCCGGGCGTCGGCGAGGCGGAGCACGCGCAGCGCGGGCGGGTGTCCGGGGAGCAGCGCCGTGGCCCGGCGCACGAAGTGCGCGGTGTGGGAGCCGCGCGCCCGGAACCGGTTGAGCTGCGCGAGCTCGACCAGCACGCCCGCGAGCACGGCCCGGCCCCGCGCCTCGTCGTCCGTCCGCGCCGCGTCGCCCGTCCCCGCGGAGTCCTCGGCCGCTCCGCCGGCCGCCCCCGCACCGGGCTCCGGTCCGGGCCCCGGTCCCAGCCCCGTGGGCTCCAGGAGCCAGCCGAGCACCTGGAGCACCCGGTAGAGGGTGTCGAGCAGCGACCAGTGCGGGGTCTCCGCCCACTCGCCGGAGAGCACGCGGGAGAGCCGGACCAGCTCCCCCGCGTCCGGCACGGGCACCCGGGCGGCGGCCGGGCCGGACGCGGTGCCGCCGCGACCGGCCGCCGGTCGGCGGGGCAGCGGCGGGACGCCCGGAGGGAGGGGCGCCCGGGTCGGCCCGATCGGAACGCCCGGGGCGTCGGGTCCGTCCACCCGGTCGTCGACGTCGTCGCACAGCTCGGCCCACATCGCGGCGGCCGCGAGGACGCCGTCGAGGTCGTCCGTGGCGCAGGCGGCCAGGAGCAGGTCTGCGAGCACGGGGTCGGCCAGGCTCGCGGCCAGGAAGCCGAGCAGGTCGTCGTCGTGGTCCAGCACCGCGGGCACCGCATCCCCCGGCGCGCCCCGGACCGTGGCGAGCACGTCGGTCCAGACGGACAGTGCGGGCCCGAGGCGGTCCAGGTGGTGCCATGCGTCCGCACCGGCCCGTGCCCAGCGGACCGCGGCCTGCCCGGCGGCACGGGCGGTGCCGGCGGGCAGCGCCCCGTACTCCTGGTCCATGGCGAGCCGCGGGGCGGCCGCGTAGGAGCTGCCCGAGGCCACGAGCGCGGCGTTGACGGCGCTGTCCTCGATGTCCGCGACGTCCTGGACGTCGGCCGGGTCCTCGGCCGGCCACCAGCGGTCGCCGGCCACGATCCAGCGCGCCGCCACCGCCCGCCCCGCGCGTCGGGCGGCCTCGTCCACGACGGCGAGCACACCGTCCACCGCGGCGGGTGGCGCCGCGGCCCCGGACGGGTCCCCGGGCGGCGGCGACGTGTACACGATGACGAAGACCCGGTCGCTCAGGGTGTCGTGGGCGACGAGGTCGGCGAGCTCGGCGACGAAGGCCTCCCCGAGGCGTTCGTCGGACGGGCCGGCCGGGAGGTCGACGCGCACGCACGCCCCTGCCGTCCCGCCGCCGGCGGCGAACAGGACGAGGGAGTCGGCGGGCCAGTAGCCGAGCGTGTGCGGCACGACGGCCAGCAGGTCGGCCGCGCACCGGACGACGGGGACGAAGGGGTCTCGGATGGGGTGCTGTCTCATGCGCCCAGCCTGGGCACCGGCCGGTCCGGGAGCACCGGCCGGGGCGCGGTCTGTGGACGGCCGGCGGGTCGGGGGCCCGGCGCCCGGCGCGGTGCAGTGCCGACGGGACCGGCCGGCCGGTCAGGCGGCGTCGTGCCCGTGCTGCCGGCGCACCCGCCGGACGGTGGCCAGCACGCCCGCGGCGCCCGCCGCAGCGACCAGGAACTGCGCCGCGATCGCGACCCGGAACGCGTCGGGCGCGTACAGCTCGTCGCGGAAGCCCGCGGCGTGGAGCACGTCGAGCACGAAGCCGGTGACGAAGATGGCCAGCACCGAGGCCGTGAAGCCACCGACGTTGACGATGCCCGTGGCGGTGCCCGAGCGGCGGGCCGGGTTGAAGCTGCGGGTGATGTCGAAGGCGATCATGGAGGCCGGCATGCTGATCGCGATGACGCACACGGCGGCCAGCACCACCGGGACGGGGGCCGTCCCGGGCCAGACCAGCAGGACCGTCCACGCCGCGAAGATCATGGCGGTCACCCCCAGCGACAGCCGCACCCGGCGGTGCGGGTGGCGGGCGGAGAGCCCGCCGAGGCCGAGGGCCACGGCCAGGTTGGTCACCACGAAGGAGGTCATCACCAGGGAGATCGTGGTGTCCGACAGGTCCTGGGCGTACTCGAGATAGGGGTAGCCCCACATCAGCACGAACGTGTTGCCCGCGAACTGGGTGGTGAAGTGCACCCAGAAGCCGAGCCGGGTGCCGGGCTCGGCCACGCTCTCCCGGAGCACCCGGCCGGTCCGCCGCAGGCCCAGCGCCGGGTTCAGGACCTCCACCCCGGGGGGCGCGTTGCGCAGCAGGGTCGCGGCGAGCACGGCGGCGAGCAGCGCGAGGGAGGCCAGCGCCGCGAAGGACGGGAACCACCCGGTGAGCTCGAGCAGCCACGCGAACGGGATGACGGACACCAGCTGGCCGAGGTTGCCGACCACGCCCAGGAACTGGGTCAGTGGCGGCACGCGCAGCGCGGAGAACCAGGCGGGGATCAGGCGCATCACGCACACGAAGGTGGTCGCGTCGCCCGCGCCCACGAGCACGCGGGCGGCCACGCCCTCGCCGACCGTGTCGGCCAGGGCCAGCTGGACCTGCCCGGCCGTCATGAGCAGCGCCCCGGCGGCGACCATGACGCGGGAGCCGAAGCGGTCCACGAGCACGCCGACGGGGATCTGCAGCGCCGCGTAGACGAGGACCTGCATGAGCGAGAACATCGACAGCGCGGAGGCCGCGGTGCCGAAGCGCTCGGCCGCGTCGACCGACGCCACGCCGAAGCTGGTGCGCTGCGCCACGGCGCTGAAGTAGGCGAAGGTGCCGACCGCGAAGACCAGGTAGGCGCGGCGGGAGTCCTTGCCGGGCTCGTGGGCCCGGTACCGGTCGGACGGCATGCACTTCGCTCTCGGGGGGGACGGGACCGGGCCGGGACCCGGGACGGCGGGACCGCCCCGGACGGCGCCGGACCGCCCCGCGCGCCGGCCGGGCTCAGTCCTGGTCGTCCTCCTGGGCGGCGAGGAAGGCCTCGGCCGCGGCGCCGATCTCGTCGGCGTCGGGGAGCTCGGACTCGTCCCCCACCAGCAGGGAGCGCGGGACCGAGGCGTCGACGACGTCATCGTAGCGCTGTTCCAGTCCTGCCACGACCGCCTGTACCTCGGGCGAGGCGCCGACCTGCTGGTCGATCTGGCGCTCGATCTCGCGGGCCGCCTCGCGCAGCTCGTCCGAGGGCAGGGTCAGAGAGGTCACGGCGCTGATGTGCTCGAGGGCGGCCACGGCGGCGTGCGGCAGGTGCGCCTCGGCCAGGTACTGCGGGACGTGCACGGTGAAGCCGATGTTGTCGATCCCCGCCTCGCCCAGCCGGATCTCGAGGAGCTGCGCGGCCGACGAGCTCATCTCCACGACCGGCTTCCACGCGTGCTCGGCGGGCAGCAGGTCGGCCCGGTTGCCGTGCACCGAGACGATGAACGGACGGGTGTGCGGGACGGGCATGGGGATTCCCGAGACGATGGCCACGAGGGACACGTCCATCCGCCGGGCCAGGCCCACGACGGCCTCGGTGAACCGGTTCCACTGCAGATCCGGCTCGGGGCCCGTCAGCAGCGCGAAGCTGCGCCCCAGACCGTCCGTGACGAGCCGGAGGGACAGCTCGGGGGTCTGGAAGCCCTCGAAGTGGTCCTCCACGAAGCTCACGTGCGGGCGGCGGGCCCGGTAGTCGTAGAGCTGGTCCAGGTCGAAACGGGCCACGACCTCGTGCGGGAGGGCCTCGGTGATGGTGTGCTCGATCTGCACGGCCACGTGCCCCGCCTCCGCGTAGCCGGACAGGGCGACGATCAGCGGCAGTCCGCGAACCCGGGCGTCCTCGAGCAGAGCGGGGTTGCTCAGGTACAGCGAGGTGGGGTCCAGCACAGCTCTTCCTCCTGGGGTGGGTCGGTTCCGGGCGTCCGTGGGGAGACCGGTGGGAGCACGCCTGCGACGGCGGGCCCGGATCATGTCAACCGTCCGCGGGCACCGCGTTATTCCCCGCCGATCCCGCGGGGCCCGCCCCGTGCGTCCGGGCCCCGGCGGCGCGCCGGCCGAGGATAGGATCGACAGCACGCCTGCTGGACCGGTCCGGTCCGCCGACCGCGGACCGGACCGGCCCCGCCGGTCCAGACCTCAGCGAAAGGACGATCCATGCCCGACGTACAGGACCTGCTCGAACCCCGTGGCATCGAGCTCACCGCCACGCACAAGGCCCTGGGCCGGACGCCGGCCCACGCGCTCGTGCTCGGGGTGGCGAAGGGACAGGACGGCGACGGCTCGGGCCGTGTCCTGCTCCCCGCCGGTGAGCAGCGACGGCTCGCCCCCGTGGTGGAGGCCGCGGCGGCGCTGCGCGTGAAGGGTGCCGCCGACGAGGTGACCGTGGTGCCGGCCCCGTCCGGGCTGCCGTTCACCGTGGTGGTCCTCACCGGGGTCGGCGCCCTGCCCGCCGGGACCGCGGAGCGCGCCGAGGTGCTGCGCCGGGCCGTGGGCGCCGCCGTGCGGCGGCTCGCCGGCACCGACTCCGCGGTGCTCGCCCTGCCCGTGGACTCCGAGCAGGACGCCGCGGCGGTCGCCGAGGGCGCCGCCCTCGGCGCCTTCGCCTTCGCCCACCAGCGCGCGGCGACCGCCGGTTCCGTGCAGGACCCGCTGGCCTCCGCCGTCGTGCACGCCCCGGGCGTGGCGCGCGCCGCGCTGGGCCGGTGCCTCGACCGCGCCGCTGCCCTGGGCCGCGGCGTCCGCGCGGCCCGCACCCTCGTGGACCTCTCCCCCAACGTCATGTACCCGGAGGCCGTGGCGGACTACGCCCGCCGGGCCGCCAGGGGCACCAAGGTCTCCGTGACCGTGCTCGCCGAGAAGGAGCTCGCCAAGGGCGGCTACGGGGGGCTCCTGGGAGTGGGACAGGGCTCCGTGCACGGCCCGCGCCTCGTCAAGCTGGAGTACGCCCCGGCGCGGGCCGCGAAGCACTACGCCTACGTGGGCAAGGGCATCACCTTCGACTCGGGCGGCCTCTCCCTCAAGCCCCCGGCCTCGATGATGACCATGAAGTCGGACATGGCCGGCGCCGCCGCCGTGCTCGCGACCGTCCTCACCGCCGCCGAGCTGGGCCTGCCCGTGAAGGTCACGGGGTGGCTGTGCCTGGCCGAGAACCTGCCCTCGTCGACCGCCACCCGCCCCGGCGACGTCATCACCATCCGCGGCGGCCGCACCGTCGAGGTGCTCAACACCGACGCAGAGGGGCGCCTGGTGCTGGCCGACGGTCTCGTGGCCGCGTGCGAGGAGGCCCCGGACGCCGTCGTCGACATCGCCACGCTGACCGGCGCGCAGATGGTGGCCCTCGGCGCACGGACGTTCGGGATCATGGGCGACGAGACAGTGCGCGCCGCCGTGGCCGAGGCCGCCCGCGCCGCCGGCGAGGACGGCTGGCCCATGCCGCTGCCCGAGCACCTGCGCCCGTCCCTGGACTCCAAGGTCGCCGACCTCAAGAACATCGGGGACAAGAACGGCGGGATGCTCGTCGCCGGGATCTTCCTGCGCGAGTTCGTCGGCGGCGGTGACGGGGCACGGGTGCCCTGGGCGCACGTGGACATCGCCGGCCCCTCCTTCAACGAGGGATCGCCCTACGGCTACACCCCGGCGGAGGGTACCGGCGCGGGCGTGCGCACGCTCGTGCGGCTGCTCGAGGACGCGGCCGCCGACCGCGGCTGAGGTCCCGCGACACCCCTGCGCCGGAGGGAGCGCCCGCCTGGTCGCTCCCTCCGGCGTAGGGCTAAGGTATGTACGAAACGAACCCGTCACGGGACGGGTGCGACCCACCCGGAACGACGTCAACGCGCAAGGGAGCCAAACACGTGGCCGACAACGAATTCGACATCCTCGTCCTCGGCGGAGGGAGTGCCGGCTACGCCGCCGCGCTGCGGGCCGTCCAGCTCGGCTTCACCGTGGCGCTGGTGGAGAAGAACAAGCTCGGGGGCACGTGCCTCCACTGGGGGTGCATCCCGACCAAGGCGTACCTGCACTCCGCCGAGCTGGCCGAGGACGCCCGCGAGAGCTCCAAGTACGGCATCCACACCACGCTGGACTCCATCGACATGGCGGCCGTGCGGGAGTACAAGGACAAGATCGTCGCCGGCAAGTTCAAGGGCCTCACGGGTCTGATGAAGATGCGCAAGATCAAGGTCATCGAGGGAGTCGGCAAGCTCACGGGCGAGAACACCGTCGAGGTCGACGGCACCACCTACACCGGCAAGCACATCGTGCTGGCCTCCGGCTCGATCTCCAAGACCCTGGGCGTGGAGATCGGCGGACGGATCATGACCTCCACCGAGGCGCTGGAGATCGACTTCGTGCCCAAGAGCGCCATCGTCCTCGGCGGCGGCGTGATCGGCTGCGAGTTCGCCTCCATGTGGAAGTCCTTCGGCGTGGACGTCACCGTGATCGAGGGCCTCCCCCACCTGGTCGCCAACGAGGACCCCGCGCTCATCAAGATCCTCGAGCGGGAGTTCAAGAAGCGCGGCATCAAGTCCAGCCTCGGCACCTTCTTCGAGAAGGTCGAGCAGGACGACAACGGGGCGAAGGTCACCCTGGCCGACGGCAAGGTCTTCGAGGCCGACATCGTGCTGGTCGCCGTGGGCCGCGGCCCGAACACCGCCGACATGGGCTACGAGGAGCAGGGCATCCCCATGGACCGCGGCTTCGTCACCCCGAACGAGCGCCTGCACACCGGCGTCGGCAACATCTACGCGATCGGCGACATCGTCCCCGGGGTCCAGCTCGCCCACCGCGGCTACCAGCAGGGGCGGTTCGTGGCCGAGGAGATCGCCGGTCTGAACCCCGCCGTCGTCGACGACGTGAACATCCCCAAGGTGACCTTCACCGAGCCGGAGATCGCCTCGGTCGGCTACACCGAGCCGAAGGCGAAGGAGAAGTTCGGCGAGGACAACGTCGAGGTCGCCGAGTACAACCTCGCCGGCAACGGCAAGAGCTCGATCCTGGGCACCGGCGGCATCATCAAGCTGGTGCGCGAGAAGGACGGGCCGATCATCGGCTTCCACGCCATCGGCAAGCGCATCAGCGAGCAGATCGGCGAGGGCCAGCTCATCGTCAACTGGGAGGCCTACCCCGAGGACGTCGCCGCGTTCGTGCACGCGCACCCCACCCAGAACGAGGCCATCGGCGAGGCCGCCATGGCACTCGCGGGCACGCCGCTGCACGGCTGACCGCGTCGAGGCCCCGCCCCTCCCGGGCGGGGCCTCCCCCACTACCCCGGACCCGGGCCCGGCGCCCGGACCGCACCATCGAAGGCACCGAAAGAGAGACGGTCGGACCATGTCAGAAACCGTAAACCTGCCCGCACTGGGCGAATCCGTGACCGAGGGCACCGTGACCCGGTGGCTCAAGCAGGTCGGTGACGAGGTCGCCGTCGACGAGCCCCTGGTCGAGGTCTCCACCGACAAGGTCGACACCGAGATCCCCTCCCCCGTGGCGGGCGTGATCGAGGAGATCCTCGTCGAGGAGGACGAGGACGTCGAGGTCGGCGCGCCGCTGGTCGTCATCGGTGACGGCTCGGGCTCCGGCTCCGGCGGCGGGTCCGGCCAGGACGAGGCCGCCGCGGACACCTCCGCCCAGGAGGCCGAGGACGCCGCGACCGAGGCCGAGACCCCCGAGGCGACCGACGAGGCCGCCGAGCAGAAGTCCTCCGGCCAGGAGTCCTCCGGTCAGGAGCAGGCCCCGCAGGCCGAGGCCCAGCAGACGGGCGAGGGCAGCGAGATCACCCTGCCCGCCCTGGGCGAGTCCGTGACCGAGGGCACCGTGACCCGGTGGCTCAAGCAGGTCGGTGACGAGGTCGCCGTCGACGAGCCGCTGCTGGAGGTCTCCACCGACAAGGTCGACACCGAGGTCCCCTCCCCCGTGGCCGGGACCCTGCTGGAGATCCGGGTGCAGGAGGACGAGGACGCCGAGGTCGGCCAGGTCCTGGCGGTCATCGGCTCCGGCTCCGCCCCGTCCGGGGACAAGCCCGCCGAGAAGCCCGCCGCGGACACCTCCGCCCAGGAGGCCGAGGACGCCGCGACCGAGGCCGAGACCCCCGAGGCGACCGACGAGGCCGCCGAGCAGAAGTCCTCCGGCCAGGAGTCCTCCGGTCAGGAGCAGGCCCCGCAGGCCGAGGCCCAGCAGACGGGCGAGGGCAGCGAGATCACCCTGCCCGCCCTGGGCGAGTCCGTGACCGAGGGCACCGTGACCCGGTGGCTCAAGCAGGTCGGTGACGAGGTCGCCGTCGACGAGCCGCTGCTGGAGGTCTCCACCGACAAGGTCGACACCGAGGTCCCCTCCCCCGTGGCCGGGACCCTGCTGGAGATCCGGGTGCAGGAGGACGAGGACGCCGAGGTCGGCCAGGTCCTGGCGGTCATCGGCTCCGGCTCCGCCCCGTCCGGGGACAAGCCCGCCGAGAAGCCCGCCGCGGACACCTCCGCCGAGGAGAAGCCGGCGAAGCAGTCCTCCGCCGGCGGCGAGGGCTACGAGGGTTCCTCCTCCGGGAAGCAGGAGAAGGCGCCGTCCCGCGACGAGGCCCTGGTCGAGACCGACGAGCCCGTGCTGGCCGACACCTCCGGGGACGAGCAGCAGGACGCCGCCCAGCGCGACGGCGCCCGCACCGAGAACGCGGAGGCGCCGACGGGCGACAACTCGTCCTACGTGACCCCGCTGGTGCGCAAGCTCGCCAAGAAGGAGGGCGTGGACCTCTCCGCGCTCACCGGCACCGGTGTGGGCGGCCGCATCCGCAAGCAGGACGTGCTCGCCGCCGCCGAGCAGCAGAAGAGCGCGGCCGCACCGGCCGCCGAGGCCCCGGCCGAGACGGCCGCGGCCGCCCCGGCGAAGGAGGCCGCCCCGGCCGCGCCGAAGGCGGACGCCAAGCGCGGGACCACCGAGAAGGCCCCGCGGATCCGGATGACGATCGCCCAGCGCATGCGCGAGTCGCTGCAGGAGGCCGCTCAGCTGACCCAGGTGACCGAGGTCGACATGACCCGGGTGGCCGTGCTGCGCGGCCGGGCGAAGGCGAAGTTCCAGGAGCGGGAGGGCGCCAAGCTCACCTACCTGCCGTTCTTCGCCAAGGCCGTGGCGGAGGCCCTGCAGGCCCACCCGAAGCTCAACGCCACCTTCAAGGAGGCCGAGAAGGAGATCGTCTACAACGGCTCGGAGAACATCGCCATCGCGGTGGACACCCCGAAGGGCCTGCTGGTGCCGGTCATCAAGAACGCCGGCGACCTCAACCTCGGCGGCCTGGCCAAGCAGATCGCGGACCTCGGCTCCCGGGCCAAGGACGGCAACATCACGCCGGACGACCTCACCGGCGGCACCTTCACGATCACGAACCTCGGGTCGTTCGGGGCCCTGTTCGACACCCCGATCATCAACCAGCCGCAGGTCGCGATCCTCGGCACGGGATCGATCGTGAAGCGCCCCATGGTGGTCTCCGACGCCGACGGCAACGACACCATCGCCATCCGCCAGATGTGCTACCTGTCGCTGACCTACGACCACCGCCTGGTCGACGGCGCGGACGCCGGCCGCTTCCTCCAGGCGCTCAAGGCGCGCCTGGAGGAGGGCCGCTTCGAGTCCGAGGTCGGCCTCTGACCGGCCCCGTGCCGGTCCACGGCCCCCGCTGAGCACCTGCGGAGGGTCGGCGGACGCCGAGAGGGCGTGTTCCTGGTCACAGGGGCACGCCCTCTCGGCGTCCGCCGGCGGCGCTCCGATAGGCTCGACGGCATGACCTTCCTGACCGGACTCCTCGTCTTCCTGCACCTCGTCGGCGCCGCGATCATCGTGGGCACCTGGATCTACACCATGAAGCGCCCGACGGTGTCCCCCGGCCAGTTCCACGCCTCGCTGCTGAGCCTGGTGACCGGTCTCCTGCTCGTGGCGGTCCACGAGATGGGCGAGGCCGACGTCAACCACGCCAAGGTCGCCGTGAAGCTGCTGGTCGCCCTCGCCGTGGCGGTCGCCGCCTTCGTGGGCCAGCGGAGGACCAGGCGCGGGGAGACGGTCTCGACCGGTCTCGCCCACGCCGTGGGCGGGCTGGCGCTGATCAACATGGCGGTCGCCACCCTCTGGTGAGCCCCGCCCGCCACCGCACCATCGAGGACCGGACCCCCGGCGCTGCCCGTCAGCCCCGGGGGTCCTGCCGTGCCGGTTCCTGTCCGTCCGGCCCCTGTCCGTCCGGCCCCTGCCCGTCCGGCCCCTGCCCGTCCGGCCCCTGCCCGTCCGGCCCCCGTCCGTTCCGCGGCTGCCCGTCCGAGCCGGTTCCCGGCGGGGCCGTCGCCCCCGCCGCAGGTTCCACCTCGGACAGCCGCCAGCCATGCTCCCCGTGGACCAGCTCGACGAGGACCGTCTGCACCCACCCGTCCCCGGCCGGCACCACGGACGGGACCGTGCCCGGCCCGCCGCGGTGGCCGTCCACCCGCACCTCGGCCACCAGCACGACCCCGCCCGGCGGCGCGGACCCCGCCGGCCCGTCGCGGACGCTCTCGGCCTCGAGGACGAGGCCGGGAAAACCGCCGTCCGCCCGGGCGATGGTGTCCCGGTCCGCCGCCGCGGCCCGGGCGCCGGGGGCGTACACCTCGTCCAGCAGCCGGGCGTCACCGGTGCGCAGGGCCTCTCCCCGCCGCGCCACCAGCTCTCCCAGCGCCCGCCGGGGGTCCGCGTCCTCGACGGAGTCCTGCGGCGGGTCGACGACGGACCCCGGCGCCACCGGGCCCGACCGCGCCGCAGAGGGGAACCGCGCCGGGGGCGTCGTGGCCGCCGGCGTGTTCGCCGGATCGGCCGCCGGTTCCGGCGACGGGCCGGCCCCGCCCAGGGGGAGCAGGACCGCGCCCCCGGCGGCCAGCAGCAGCGCCGCCCCGACGAGCGCGGCCCGGCGACCGCCGCCCGTCCGGACCGGCTCCGGACGTGCGGCGGCGACCCGCCGCCCGCCGGGGTCCGGCTCCTGGGCCCGCGCGAACCGGTCGGCCAGTTCCGCCGCCGTGGGCCGGGCCGAGACGTCGGGGTCGAGGGCCGCCTCGACCGCCCGCACGAGGCCGGGCGGGGCGCCGGGGCACAGCAGGGACAGGGGCGCCCGCCGCGCCTCCCGGGCCGGGGCCCGCCCGGTGAGCGCCGCCCACCCGAGGGCCCCGAGAGCGCGGACGTCCTCCTCCGGGCTCCCCGCCGCGGTGCCCGCGCGCACCGCGGCGACGTGCCCCGCGCCGTCCGCGGCCGCCGTGCGCTCCCCTGTGCTCTCCGCCGGGCCCGCGGCCGGGCTCTCCGGAGGGGCCACGGTGCCGCGGAACAGGACCTGCCGGGCGGAGAGCTCCCCGTGGCACCGGCCGAGGGCGTGCAGGGCGGCCAGGCCGGTCGCGGCGTCCCGCAGCACCGCGGCGGCCTCGGCGGGCGCCAGCCGGCCGCGCTCGGCCAGCCGGTCGGCGACGGAGCCGCCCCGCAGGAAGTCCTCGACCAGCCCGACCGGTGCCGCCGCCGGGCCCAGCAGGCCGCGCACGGCCACGAGACAGGCCTCGTCCCGGCCTGCCAGGGCGACCGCGAGCGACCGGAGCGCGGCCCTCGACCGGTCGCGCTCCGGTCCGGGCTCCTCCGGGCAGGGCCGCAGGACGAAGTGCTCCCCCGACCGGGCCTCCCGCACCAGCCACGATCGGCCGCCCAGGCGGCGCACCGGCTCCAGGCCGTCCTCCGGCGGGAGCCGCGGAGGCGTGTCCTCGATCCGCGTGCCGGGGAGGGGGCCCGCCCCGTCGTCCCGGACGGCCGCGGCGAGCCGCGTCCGGGCGGAGACTGACGGGGCCCGGGAGGGCTCGTGGTGGCCGCCGTGCGCGGCGGGGCGCTGCTCCATGCCCCCAGCATGCCCGCCCGTCGCCCCGGGCCGTGGGCGCCGTCCACAGCCCCCGTCCGGCGCGCGTTGTCCCCGCCGCGCGATAGGCTGGGGACATGTCCATCTGCTTCGAACGGCTCGGCTTCGACCCGCACCTCGTCGACTACCGCTCGGCGCTCGAGCTGCAGAAGAACGTGCACCGGGAGGTCGTCGCGGGCGAGCGGGACAACACCGTGCTGCTGCTGGAGCACCCCCCGGTCTACACGGCTGGACGGCGCGCCGAGCCCCACGAGTACCCCACCGACGGGACCGAGGTCGTGGAGATCGGACGCGGGGGCAAGCTCACCTACCACGGCCCGGGGATGCTCGTGGGCTATCCCGTCGTCCGGCTGACCACGCCCATCGACGTCGTGCGCTTCGTGCGCCTGCTCGAGGAGATCATCATCGCCGTCGTCGCGGACCTCGGGGTGGAGGCCACCACCGTGGCGGGACGCTCCGGGGCCTGGGTGCTCGCGGACGAGCACGGGCCGGACCGCAAGATCGCCGCCATCGGCGTGCAGGTCTCCAAGCGGGCCACCATGCACGGCTTCGCCCTGAACTGCTCCAACGACCTGCGGCCGTTCGGCAGGATCATCCCCTGCGGCATCACCGACGCCTCCGTCACGAGCCTCTCGCAGGAGACGGGCCGGCTCGTGACCCCGGAGACGGTGGTCGCGCGCGTGGAGCAGGAAATATCCGCCCGCCGGGACGAGTTGTGCGAACAGTTCGTCCCGTCAGGGACCCCGGGTCCGCTGCCCTGGCCCACCGCCGTCAGCTGACCCGCGCCGCCCCCGGGACCGCCGGGACCGTGAGCGCACCACCGTCGACATCTCGACAAGGAGACCGACCATGACCGTTGCCCCCGAGGGCCGCCGCCTGCTGCGCGTCGAGGCGCGCAACGCCGAGACGCCGATCGAGAAGAAGCCGTCCTGGCTGAAGAACACCGCACGGATGGGCCCCGAGTTCCAGGAGCTGAAGTCGCTGGCCCGCGGCAAGGGCCTGCACACCGTGTGCGAGGAGGCGGGCTGTCCCAACATCTACGAGTGCTGGGAGGACCGGGAGGCCACGTTCCTGATCGGCGGATCCAAGTGCACCCGCCGCTGCGACTTCTGCGACATCGCCACCGGCAAGCCGGACCTGCTGGACGTCACCGAGCCCCGCAAGGTGGCCGAGTCCGTCAAGGAGCTGGGCCTGCGCTACGCGACCGTGACGGGCGTGGCCCGTGACGACCTCGACGACGGCGGCGCCTGGCTCTACGCGGAGACGATCCGCGCGATCCACACGCTGAACCCGAACACCGGTGTGGAGATCCTGATCCCCGACTTCCAGGGCAAGCCGGACCGGCTGCAGCAGGTCATCGACGCCGCGCCGGAGGTCTTCGCGCACAACGTCGAGACGGTCCCGCGCATCTTCCGCCAGATCCGGCCCGCGTTCACCTACGAGCGCTCCCTGGACGTCATCACCCAGGGCAAGGACGCCGGGATGATCACCAAGTCCAACCTCATCCTCGGCATGGGCGAGACGAACCAGGAGATCTACGAGGCGCTGTGCGACCTCAACGACGCCGGGTGCGACATCATCACGCTCACCCAGTACCTGCGCCCCTCCCCGCTGTTCCACCCGATCGACCGGTGGGTCAAGCCCGAGGAGTTCGTGGAGCTCTCCGAGATGGCCGAGGAGATCGGCTTCCTGGGCGTCATGGCCGGCCCCATGGTCCGCTCCTCCTACCGCGCCGGCCGGCTGTGGGCCCGCGCCATGGAGAAGTCGGGCCGGGCGATCCCGGAGCACCTGGCGCACATCGAGGACACCGGCAGCGCCTCCCAGGAGGCCTCCTCGCTCGTCCAGCGACTCCGCTGAGGTCCGGCGGGGCGTGGCCCCGCCCACCCGCTAAACTGGAGGACGGACCACGGCCGGGCGCCCTGACGCCCTGACGCCGCGGGTCCCCCGGAACACCGCCACCGCACCACAGGACGAGGTCTCACCGTGTCACCTTCCCACGCCAAGTCGCGCCCCGCGTCGCGATCCACCTCCCCCGGGAAGCCGGCGGGCAAGCCGTCCGGGAAGCCCACCCGGGCGCAGAAGCGCGAGGCGAAGAAGCAGCGGAAGGCGACCAAGGGGCCCGGGTTCCTCGGCCAGATCAAGCAGGTCTTCAAGATGACCCGCGAGGTCGAGCCCAACATCGGCTGGTGGATGCTGCTGATCGGCCTCGGGGTGCTGCTGGTCTTCCTGCTCATCGGCGCGCTCCTCGGCAACTGGATCACCGGGCTGCTCATCGGCCTGCCGTTCGCCCTGCTGGCCGCCTCCTTCTACCTGTCCCGGCGGGCCGAGCGCGCCGCGTTCGCCCGGATCGAGGACCAGCCCGGGGCCGCCGGCGCCGCGCTGTCCGCGCTGCGTCGCGGCTGGATCGTGGAGGACCAGCCGGCCGCCATGGACCCGCGCACCCGCGACCTCATCTTCCGGGCCATCGGCCGGCCCGGGGTGGTCCTCGTGACCGAGGGCCCCGCGGGGCGGGTCGACAAGCTCGTCGCCAAGGAGCGCCGCCGGATCGGCCCCGTGATCCAGAACGTGCCGATCCACGTCATCAAGACCGGCAAGGGCGAGGGGCAGGTCCCGCTGCGGGAGCTGTCCAAGCGGATGAAGAAGCTCGACAAGAAGCTCACCCAGCAGGAGGTGCAGACCGTGCACAAGCGGATCAGCACCCTGGGCAACCGCCTGCCGATCCCCAAGGGCGTGGACCCGATGCGCGCCCGCCCGGACCGCCGGGCCATGCGCGGCCGCTGAGCCGCAGGCCCCGCGACACGCACCACGACACGCACGGAGCCCCCCGCCTTCCTCGGAAGGCGGGGGGCTCCGTCGTCGTGGTGCCGGGTGCCGCGCCCGGCGCTGCGCTCAGCGCGTGCGGACGAGGATCGTCTCCGCCGCCCGGTCGTGCAGGCCGCGCTGGTCCGGGTCGAACACGACCGCCGGGATCACGAGGCACAGCAGGAGGGCGCGGACAGCGGCGCGGGCGAACCCTGCCGGCCGCCCCGCCAGCGCCTGCACCTGGAGGCCCAGGAGCAGGTGCCCGGGGGTGTGGCCGGTCGCGCCGACCAGCAGCACGTTGAGCACGAACAGGAACGCCAGGGTCATCAGGCCCTGCTCGTTCCACTGGGGCACGAGCCACTCGGCGAGGCCCCAGCACAGGAACCAGTCCACCACCAGGGCCACGATCCGCCGCCCCACGCGTCCCACGGAGCCCGGCCCCTGCTCCGGTCGCCCGAGGCGCTGCCCCGGGTACTGCTGCCGGCCGGTCCCCGGTCCCTCGAGCCACGAGCCCACGTCACGTCTGTCGATCATCCCCTCAGGGTATCGGGGCGGGACTCCCCTAGACTGACGGGAGACCGTGGCTCCCCGGAGGTCCTCCGCGTAACACCGAGGAAACACCCGGGACACGGGGCCTTAATGCCCGGTCCGTAGCGTTGTCCCCGGAAACGGACGCCGCACGAGCATTCCCGGCACGGCGGTCCAGCCCACCTAACAAGGAGAACAGCACATGTTCCAGACACCCGAGGAAGTCCTCACGTTCATCAAGGACGAGGAGATCGTCTTCGTCGACGTCCGGTTCACGGACATGCCCGGCGTGCAGCAGCACTTCAACCTCCCCGCCAAGTCCGTGGACGACGACTTCTTCGAGCACGGGCAGCTGTTCGACGGCTCCTCCATCCGGGGCTTCCAGGGCATCGCCGAGTCCGACATGCAGCTCATCCCGGACCCGACGTCGGCCTTCGTGGACCCGTTCCGCGTCGAGAAGACCCTCGTGGTCACCTGCTCGATCGTGAACCCCCGCACCGGGGAGCCCTACCACCGCGACCCCCGCGGCGTCGCCGAGCGCGCCGAGGCGTACATGGCGTCGACCGGCATCGCGGACGTCGCCAACTTCGCCTCCGAGGCCGAGTTCTTCATCTTCGAGGACGTCCGCTACGACATCCAGCCCCAGGGATCCTTCTACGCCATCGACTCCGACGAGGCCGCCTGGAACACCGGGCGCAAGGAGGAGGGCGGCAACCTGGGCAACAAGACCGCCACCAAGGGCGGCTACTTCCCGGTCTCCCCGGTCGACAAGCAGGCCGACCTGCGCGACGCGATGTGCGTGGCCCTGGACGAGGTGGGCCTCGAGGTCGAGCGCTCCCACCACGAGGTGGGCGCTCCCGGCCAGGCCGAGATCAACTACAAGTTCAGCACGCTCACCCGGGCGGCCGACGACCTGCAGAAGTTCAAGTACGTCATCAAGAACACCGCGGACGCCTTCGGCAAGTCGGCCACGTTCATGCCCAAGCCCGTCTACAACGACAACGGCTCCGGGATGCACTGCCACCAGTCCCTGTGGAAGGGCAGCGAGCCGCTGTTCTACGACGAGAAGGGCTACGCGGGCCTGTCCGACATCGCGCGTTGGTACATCGGCGGCCTCCTGGAGCACTCCTCGGCCGTGCTGGCCTTCACCAACCCGACGGTGAACTCCTACCGTCGCCTGGTCAAGGGCTTCGAGGCGCCGGTCAACATGGTGTACTCGCAGGGCAACCGCTCGGCCGGCATCCGCATCCCGATCACGGGCACCAACCCGAAGGCCAAGCGCCTCGAGTTCCGCGCCCCGGACCCCTCGTGCAACCCGTACCTGGCGTTCGCCGCCCAGCTGATGGCGGGCCTCGACGGCATCCGCAACCGCATCGAGCCGGCCGACCCGATCGACAAGGACCTCTACGAGCTGCCCGCCGAGGAGGCCAAGGACATCAAGAAGGCCCCGGCCTCGCTCGAGGAGGCGCTGCTGGCCCTCGAGGCGGACCACGAGTTCCTGCTCGCCGGTGACGTCTTCACCGAGGACACCATCCAGTCCTGGATCGAGTACAAGCGCGAGTTCGAGCTCAAGCCGCTGTCCGTGGTCCCGCACCCGCTGGAGTTCTCGATGTACTACGGCGTCTGATCCGCACGGATCGGCCACCGCACCGGGAAGGCCCCGGACCCCACGAAGAGGTCCGGGGCCTTTCCCATGCCGCCGGCAGTCCGACGACGACGCCGTCGGTAGCCGCCGACGATGGCCGCCGTCAGTGGCCGTAGAAGAGCCGCTCGAACACGGCGCGGGCCTTGCGGGTGGTGCGCAGGTAGTCCTCCTCGAGCCGGCCGGCGCCACCGTGGGGGTACCCGCACCAGCGGGCCACCGCCTCGAGGTCGGCCCGCTTGGCGGGCAGGGCGTCGGAGCGGCGCCCGGTCCGCAGGACGTTGCCGTTGCGCACGGCCGTGGCCAGCCGCCACGCGGCGGACAGGGCCAGGGCGTCCTCGGCGGTCACGAGACCGGCCTCCTCGGCGGCGTGCAGGGCCCGCAGGGTGCTCGTGGTCCGCAGCCCCTGGACGCGGTGCCCGTGCTGGAGCTGCAGCGTCTGGACGAGCCACTCGACGTCCGAGAGCCCGCCGCGGCCCAGCTTCAGGTGCCGGGCCGGGTCCGCGCCGCGCGGCATCCGCTCGTTCTCCACGCGGGCCTTCATCCGCCGGATCTCCAGCAGCTGGCGCTCCGTGAACTCCGCCGGGTAGCGCAGCGGGTCCACGACCCGCCGGAACGCGTCGGCCAGCTCGTCGCTGCCGGCCAGGGGCAGCGCCCGGGTGAGCGCCTGGAACTCCCAGGTCTGCGCCCACCGGGCGTAGTACTCGGCGTAGGACTCGACGGAGCGCACCATGGGCCCCTGCTTGCCCTCGGGGCGCAGGTCGTTGTCGATCTCCAGCACGCGCTCCGCCACAATGGGCGGCGTGCAGGGCGCCTTGAGCAGCTGCACCATCCGCTGCAACAGGGTCTCGGCCTGCTCCCGGGCCGCGGCGGGGTCCGCGTCCCCCACCGGGGCGTAGACGTACATGACGTCGGCGTCGGAGCCGTAGCCGATCTCCCGCCCGCCCTGCCGGCCCATCGCGACGACGAGGACGTCGGCGAGCCGGCCGGCGCGGTCGTAGACCTCCCGCTCGGCCACGTGCAGGGCGCCCAGGACGCAGACCCGGTCGATGTCGGACAGCGCCGCCACGACCTGCTCGACGTCGAGCAGCCCGGAGGTGTCCGCGAGCGCCACGCGCAGCTCCTCGCGGCGGCGGATGAGGCGGATCATCCGCACGGCCTCCCCGGGGTCGGGGTGGCGGGCCATCTGGGCGCGGATCTCGCTCCACAGCGTCTCGAAGGACACCGGGCACAGCTCGTCGTCCTGGCCGAGCCAGGCGGTCGCCTCCGGAGAGTTCTCCAGCAGGTCGGTGACGTACCGGGAGCTGGAGAGGATCTGGCACAGGCGTTCGGCGGCGGCGTTCGAGTCGCGGAGCAGGCGCAGGAACCATGGGGTGGTCCCGAGGGACTCGGAGAGCCGCCGGAAGCCCAGCAGCCCGGCGTCGGCGTCGACGCCGTCGGCCAGCCAGGCCAGGAGCACGGGCAGCAGGGTGCGCAGGATCTCGGCCCGCCGGCTGACGCCGCGGGTGAGCGCCTCGATGTGGCGCACGGCGGCCTTCGGGTCCCGGTAGCCGAGCGCGGCGAGCCGGTCCCGCACCGACTCCGCCGAGAGCTGGGTGTCGGTCTCGGGCAGGTGGGCGAGCGCGGCCAGCAGCGGCCGGTAGAAGATCCGCTCGTGCATCCCCCGGACGCTGCGCTTGACCTTGCGCCACTCCTCGAGCAGCGAGTCGCCGGAGGGGCGGGCGGTGTCCGCGGCGCCGCGCAGGGAGCGGGCGATGACCGTGAGCTCCTGCTCGCCCCGCGGCATGAGGTGGGTGCGGCGAAGCCGGAACAGCTGGATGCGGTGCTCCAGGAGGCGCAGCCAGCGGTAGTGGGCGGAGAACTGCTCGCTGTCCCGGCGGCCGATGTACCCGCCCTCGGAGAGCGCGGCCAGGGACTCGGTCGTGGCCTGGGTCCGGACCCGCTCGTCCGTGCGCCCGTGCACCAGCTGGAGGAGCTGGACGGTGAACTCGACGTCGCGCAGCCCGCCGGGGCCCAGCTTGATCTGGCGCTCGCCCTCGGCGGCCGGGATGTTGTCGGTGACCCGCCGACGCATGGCCTGCACGGACTCGACGAAGCCCTCGCGCCCGGAGCTGCGCCACACGAAAGGCTCGATGGCCTTGCGGTAGGCCGCCCCGAGCTCCGGGTCCCCGGCCACGGGCCGGGCCTTGAGCAGGGCCTGGAACTCCCAGGACTCGGCCCACCGCTCGTAGTAGCGCACGTGCGAGTCCAGGGTGCGCACGAGCGGCCCGTCCTTGCCCTCGGGCCGGAGGTTGGCGTCCACCTCCCACAGCGGGGGCTCCGCGCCGCGGGCCATGAGCGCCCGGGCGGTGCCCGTGGCGAGGGCCGTGGCGATGACGGTGGCCTCCGCCCCGTCCATGGGCTCCGCGCCGTCCGGGTCCTCGACGGCCATGACGTGGACGACGTCGACGTCGGAGATGTAGTTGAGCTCCCGGGCGCCGCACTTGCCCATCCCGATCACGGCGAGCCGCACCCGGTCGACGGTCTCGGGGGCCCAGGTCCCCGCCGCCTCCGCCCGGGAGACGGCGAGCGCCCCCTCGAGGGCCGCGGCGGCCAGGTCGGCGAGCTGGCGGCCCACCGCGGGCATGTGGTCGGCCGGGTAGAGGGCCCCGACGTCCCGGATCGCGATGCGCGTCAGCTCCCGACGGTAGGCCGCGCGCAGGGCGCTGCAGGCGGCGTCACCGGTCCCGGAGGCCACCGGGGTCCGCGCGGCGGGGTCCGCGCCGACCGCCGTCAGCAGCGCGTCGCGGAACTGCTCGCCGGGGATCTCCGCCGGCTCGGCGGCGGCGGGCTCCGCGAGCAGGTCCAGGTGCTCGGGGCGCCGGAGCAGGAACTCCCCGAGCGCCTCGGAGGAGCCCAGGAGCCGGAACATGGCCTCGGAGGCCTCCGGGCCGGCGTTGATCCGCTCGGCGAGCTCCGGGGAGCCCTCGAGGAGCCGGACGGTGAGCCGCAGGGCGACATCGGGCGAGGCCGCCAGGGCCAGACCCTCCAGCAGCCGGTCGAGGTCGACCTCGGCGAGCTCCGGGAAGCCGAGCCAGCGCTGGGCGTTGCCCGTGTCCGCGAAGCCGACCTTGATGAGACGGCCGGACGGGACGGTGCCCGCCGGGGCTGCGGACTGGGGAGGGTGTGTCATGGGACGGTCCGTCCGGGGTCAGAGGATGCCGAGGTTGTTCTTGAGCTCGAAGTGCGTGACGACCCGGCGGTAGTCGTTCCAGTCGCGGCGCTTGTTGCGCAGGAAGTAGTCGTAGACCTGCTCCCCGAGCAGCTCGGCCATGAACTCCGACTCCTCGGTCTCCCGGATGGCGTCGTACAGGCTCGAGGGCAGCGGGTTGTGGCCGAGGGCGCGGCGCTCCGCGGAGCTCATCGCCGCGACGTCGTCCAGCTCCACGGGCGGGAGCTCGTACTCGTTCTCGATGCCCCGCAGACCCGCGGCCAGCAGCGCGGCGTAGGAGAGGTAGGGGTTCGTGGCGGAGTCGATGCCGCGGTACTCGATGCGCGCGGCCTGCACCTTGTCCGGCTTGGACAGGGGCACCCGCACGAGCGCGGAGCGGTTGTTGTGGCCCCAGGACTGGTAGGAGGGGGCCTCTCCCCCGCCCCACAGCCGCTTGTAGGAGTTGACGAACTGGTTGGTCACCGACGTGAACTCGGGGGCGTGACGCAGGATGCCGGCGATGAAGTGCCCGGCCGTGCGGGAGAGGCGGAACTCGGACCCGGCCTCGAAGAAGGCGTTGGTGTCCCCCTCGAAGAGCGAGAAGTGGGTGTGCATGCCGGAGCCGGGGTGCTCGGTGAACGGCTTGGGCATGAAGGTCGCGTACAGCCCCTGCGAGAGCGCGACCTCCTTGATGACCGTGCGGAACGTCATGATGTTGTCGGCCGTCTGCAGGGCGTCGGCGTAGCGCAGGTCGATCTCGTTCTGCCCGGGGCCGGCCTCGTGGTGGGAGAACTCGACGGAGATCCCGACGGCCTCCAGCATGTTCACGGCCTTGCGCCGGAAGTCCTGCACCACGCCGCCCGGCACGTGGTCGAAGTACCCCTCGTGGTCCACGGGCGTGGGCCGGCCCTCGGCGTCGAGGTCCGCGGACTTCAGCAGGTAGAACTCGATCTCCGGCGCCGTGTAGCAGGTGAAGCCCATGTCCGAGGCCTTCTCCAGGACCCGCTTGAGCACCCCGCGCGGGTCCGAGGAGGAGGGCTCGCCGTCCGGGGTGAGGATGTTGCAGAACATCCGGGCGGTGGGCTCCGTCTCGCTGCGCCAGGGCAGGATCTGGAACGTGGACGGGTCCGGCTGCAGGAGCATGTCCGCCTCGGAGACCCGCGACAGGCCCTCGATGGAGGAGCCGTCGAAGCCGAGCCCCTCCTCGAAGGCCGCCTCGACCTCGGCGGGGGCCAGGGCCACCGACTTGAGGCTCCCGACGACGTCCGTGAACCACATGCGCACGAAGCGCACGTCGCGCTCCTCGATGGTCCTGAGGACGAACTCCTGCTGACGGTCCATGGTTGTCTTCCTCGTCTTCCTGCCCGGGAGTGCTGTGCCGCCCGGGCACGCCTGCTGTCCCGCCCACTCTAACGCGCTGTCCCGCCGCGCCCGCCGGACCGGACGGCGCGGACGGGCGCGCCCGATAGGGTGGGGCCATGACCCAGGAGACACCCCGTCCGGCACCGGGCGCGCTGGACGTGCGCCGGGTGCGCACGCACCACCTGCGCGAGGCCAAGCGCCGTGACGAGAAGTTCACGATGCTCACGTGCTACGACGCCCTGACGGCGGCGATCTTCGACGCGGCCGGCGTCGACTCGCTGCTGGTCGGGGACTCCGCGGGCAACAACGTCCTGGGCCACTCCAGCACCCTGCCCGTCACCGTGGACGAGCTGCTGCCGATGTGCCGTGCCGTGTCCGGCGCCGTCGAGCGCGCGTTCGTGGTGGTGGACCTGCCCTTCGGCTCCTACGAGGCCTCCCCCGAGCAGGCGGTGGCCACCGCGGTGCGCTTCCTCAAGGAGGGCGGCGCGCACGCGGTGAAGCTCGAGGGCGGGGCGTGGTTCGCCCCCCACGTCCGGGCCATGGTCCAGGCCGGGGTGCCCGTCGTGGCCCACATCGGCTTCACCCCGCAGAGCGAGCACGCCCTGGGCGGGTACCGGGTGCAGGGGCGCGGCGACGCCGCGCGCACGCTCGTGGAGGACGCCCGCGCCCTCGAGGCCGCCGGGGCCTTCTGCCTGGTGATGGAGATGGTCCCGGCGGAGGCCGCCGCGGCCGTGGACGCCGCCCTGGAGATCCCGACCGTGGGCATCGGGGCCGGGCCCGCGACCACCGGCCAGGTGCTCGTGTGGCAGGACATGCTGGGGCTGCGCCGGGGCCGGATGCCGCGCTTCGTCCGGCAGTACGCGGACCTGCACGGGGTGGTCTCCGACGCCGTGGGCCGCTACGTCGAGGACGTGCGCTCGGGGGCCTTCCCGGCCCCGGAGCACGGCTTCTGAGCCGCCGCGCCCGGCGCACCGTTCCGGGGCGCCCCGGCCGTCGGGGTGCTGCGCCCGCGGCGGATCAGCCCTCCTCGAAGGCGCGGTCCTCCTCGTCCCACTGCCGGGTGCGCTCCGCGGCGAGCTTCAGCGCGTTCTGCGCCTCCTCGCGCGTGGCGTAGGGCCCGAGCAGCTTGCGGTAGTCCGACTGCGGGCCCTCCTCGACCTGGTGGGTGTAGGTGTTGAACCAGTACTCGGCCATGACCTCTCCTCTCGACGGCCGCCGGGCCCCGGTGACCGGACCGGCCCCGTGCCCGGCGCGCTAGGGTAGATCCTAGGCCCGGACCGGCCCGGACGGGGCCGGCCCACCCGATCCAGGAGGTCCAGACCCCCGTGCCCACGCACAACCTCACCGCTCCCGCCCCCGGCGGCACCGCCCCCGTCGGCGCCCTCGCCCCCGGCGCCGTGACCCCCGGCCGGCCCGTGCCGGCGTCCATCCCCCGCCCCGAGTACGTGGGCCGGGCGGAGCCGGACGAGGGCCGCGGCGGCAACGTCTACACCCCGGACGAGATCGAGCTCATCCGCGCGGCGGGCCGGATCGCGGCGCGCGCCCTGCAGGAGGCCGGCCGGGCCGCCGTGCCGGGCACGACCACGGACGAGCTCGACCGGATCGCCCACGAGTACCTGTGCGACCACGGGGCCTACCCCTCCTGCCTGGGGTACCGGGGCTTCCCCAAGTCCATCTGCACGTCCCTCAACGAGGTGATCTGCCACGGCATCCCCGACTCCACGGTGCTGGAGGAGGGCGACATCATCAACCTGGACGTCACGGCCTACAAGGACGGCTTCCACGGCGACACCAACCGGATGTTCCTGGTGGGCGAGGTCGACGAGCAGTCCCGCCTGCTGGTCGAGCGCACCGAGGAGGCCCTGAACCGGGCCGTCAAGGCCGTCCGCCCGGGCCGGGAGATCAATGTCATCGGCCGCGTCATCGAGAAGTACGCCCGGCGCTTCGACTACGGCGTGGTGCGGGACTTCACCGGCCACGGGGTGGGCCGGGAGTTCCACTCCGGGCTGATCGTCCCCCACTACGACGCCGCGCCGTCCTACTCCACCCCGATGGTCCCGGGCATGGTCTTCACGATCGAGCCCATGCTGACCCTGGGCACGATCCAGTGGGAGCAGTGGGACGACGACTGGACCGTGACCACGCGCGACCGGCGGCGCAGCGCGCAGTTCGAGCACACCATGGCCGTCACCGAGGACGGGGTGGACGTCCTCACCCTTCCGTAGGCCCTGCCGTAGACTGCCCACTGATCATCCGACCACGGCCCCACGAGAGGACCGCCCCATGACCACACCAGACCGCGACGTCGCCGCCGTCCCGAACCGCCGCGTCATCGGCATCGACTTCGGCGGCACCGGGACCAAGGGCGGGATCGTGGACCTCGACACGGGCGAGCTCGTCGGCGAGCGCTTCCGGATCGCCACGCCCCGCCCGGCCACCCCCGAGAAGGTCGCGGAGGTGATGCAGCAGATCGTCGCGGAGCTGCAGTCCCGTCCCGAGGCTCCCGCCCCCGACTCGCCCGTGGGCATCGTCTTCCCGGCGATCATCAAGGAGGGCGTGGCCCTGTCCGCGGCGAACATCGACAAGTCCTGGATCGGCACGGACGTCGACGGCCTCATGACCGAACGGCTCGGCCGTCCGGTCGAGGCCCTCAACGACGCCGACGCCGCGGGGCTGGCCGAGGCCGTCTACGGCGCCGGACGGGGCGTCAAGGGTCTGGTCATCGTGATCACCCTGGGCACCGGGATCGGCTCCGCCCTGATCCTCAACGGCAAGCTCGTCCCGAACGCCGAGCTGGGGCACCTGGAGATCGACGGCCACGACGCCGAGACGAAGGCGTCCGCCGCCGCGCGCGAGCGCGAGGACATGCCGTGGAAGAAGTGGGCGACCACCCGCCTGCAGCGCTACTTCAGCCACGTGGAGTTCCTGTTCTCGCCCAACCTGTTCGTGGTCGGCGGCGGGGTGTCGAAGAAGGCGGAGAAGTTCCTCCCCTTCATCGAGCTGCGCACGCCCGTGAAGGTCGCCGAGCTCCGCAACAACGCCGGGATCGTGGGCGCCGCCCTGTGGGCCGGCATCCCGCACGCGCCCGAGAGCTGAGCCCGGTCCGACGACGACGCCCGGTCACCTCCGCGAGGAGGTGACCGGGCGGCGTCGTGACCGGGCGGGAACGATCCGGCCGGGGGCAGAAAAAAACCCGCCGGGGGCCGCGGCTTCCCCTCCGCAGCCCCCGGCGGGAGCTTGTTGTGGACCCCACTCTACGGTCCTCATCCGGCCTGCGGCAAGGGACACGCCGGGACGTGGCGGCCGGAGCCGGTGCACCGCACGGGCGGGTCGTCAGAGCAGCCTCGGCTGGGACACGCCCTCGAGGCCCTTGCCCCGCGGCCGCCGGCCGCTGCGCTTCCGGGCGGCGCCGATGGGCTCCACGGTGGCGGGGATGGTCTGCTGCCCGGTCTGCTCGGCCTGCTGCCGGCGCAGGAGGTCGATCGCCTCCTCGAAGTCCCGCAGGCCGTCGAAGGCCTGGTAGACGCTGGCGAAGCGCAGGTACGCCACGACGTCCAGCCGGCGGAGCGGGGCCAGGATCGCGAGCCCCACCTCGTGCGCCTCGATCTCCGCGGCGCCCAGCGCCCGGATCGTCTCCTCGACCTCCTGGGCGAGCATCGCGAGGTCGTCCTCGCTCACCGGCCGCCCCTGGCAGGCCTTGCGCACCCCGTTGACGATCTTCTGCCGGTCGAAGGGCTCGGTGACGCCCGAGCGCTTGATGACCGAGATGGTCGTGGTCTCGAGCGTGGTGAAGCGCCGGCCGCACTCGGAGCACTGGCGGCGGCGGCGGATCGCCGTCCCGTCGTCCGTGGTGCGGCTGTCGACGACGCGGGAGTCGGTGTGACGGCAGAACGGGCAGTGCACGGTCGGATCAGCTCCCGGTGCGGATCGTGATGGCCCGGCCGTGCGCGGGCAGGTCCTCGGAGCGCGCGACGGCCACGATGTCCTCCCCGATCACGGCGAGCGCGTCCTGGGTGTACTCGACGATCTGCACCGCCTTCATGAAGGCGGTGGTGGACAGGCCCTGGGCGTGCACCGCCGTCCCGCCCGTGGGCAGCACGTGGTTCGAGCCCGCCGCGTAGTCGCCGAGCGGGACGGGGCTGTAGGGCCCCAGGAAGATCGCCCCCGCGTTGCGCACCCGGGCGGCCACCTCCTGCGGGTCGGCGGTGTGGATCTCGAGGTGCTCGGCGGCGTAGGCGTCGGCCACGGCGATCGAGGAGTCGAGGTCGTCGGTGAGCACGATCCCGGACTGCGGCCCGGACAGGGCGGTGGTGATCCGCTCCCGGTGCTTCGCCTCGGGGACCTGGACGGCGAGCTCCGCGGCGACCCGCTCGGCGAGCTCGGGCGAGTGGGTGATCAGCACCGCGCCGGCGGCGGGGTCGTGCTCGGCCTGGGAGATGAGGTCGGCGGCCACGTAGGCCGGCACGGCGGTGTCGTCGGCCAGCACGGCGATCTCGGTGGTCCCCGCCTCGGCGTCCACGCCGACCACGGAGCGGAGCAGGCGCTTGGCGGTGGCGACGTAGACGTTGCCCGGACCGGTCACGGTGTCGACCGGCTCGAGGACGTCGTCGCCGTCCGTGACCCCGTGGGCCATGGCGGCCAGCGACTGGGCGCCGCCGATGGCCCAGACCTCGTCCACCCCGAGCAGCCCCGCGGCCGCGAGGATCGTGGGGTGCGGCAGGCCCCCGAACTCCTTCTGCGGCGGGCTGCACAGCACCACGGAGCCGACCCCGGCCGCCTGGGCCGGGACGACGTTCATGACCACGGACGAGGGGTAGACGGCCAGCCCGCCGGGCACGTAGAGCCCCGCCCGGCGCAGGGGCGTCCACCGGTGCACGAGCACGGCGCCGGGCGCGACCTCGACGCGGGCGTCGGCCGGGCGCTGCGCCTGCGCGAAGGCCCGGGTGCGCTCGATGGCGGTCTCCAGGCCCCGGCGCACGGCCGGGTCCAGCTCGTCGACCGCCCGCCGGATCTCCGCCGGGTCGACGCGCAGCCGGTCCTGGGCCACGCCGTCGAAGCGCTGCGCGTAGCGGCGCAGGGCGACGGCGCCCTCGGTGCGGACCGCGGCGATGATCTCCTCCACGGCCTGCTGCGCCGAGGCGAGCGACGTGGAGCTCTGCCGGGGCACTGCCGCCCGCAGCTCGGACCAGGACAGGTGCCGGCCGCGCAGGTCGATCGTTCGCAGGACGGGAGTCGTGGTCGTCTCAGCAGTAGTCACGCTCTCCATGGTATTCCACCGCGGCGCCCGGCCGGGTGCCGGGCCTTGCGCTCAGCCGCCCGGTGGGCTACACCTCCAGGCAGGTCGGGCCGAGCAGCACCTTGAGGTCCCCGAACAGCGCCGGTGAGGGGTTCACCCGCAGATCGGGGCCCAGACGCAGGACCTGCACCTTCTGGCGGGTCTCGAGGTGGATGCGCACCTCGGAGTCCCCGCGGTGGTTGCGCAGCACCGCGCCGATCTCCTTGACCGTCTCCTCCGTGGCGCGGAACTCGGGCAGGGCGATCAGCACGGGGCCGCTGTGCCCGTCCGCCGAGAGCTCCGGCACGGTGAGCTCCTGCGCGGAGATCGTCACCGACCCGTCGTCCCGGCGCTGCAGCCGGCCCTTGATCACGCAGATGAGGTCCTCCGCGAGCACGCCCGCGATAGGGGCGTAGGCCTTGCCGAAGAACATGATCTCGATCGAACCCGTCCGGTCCTCCAGCTCCACCCGCGCGTAGGCGTTGCCCGAGGTCTTGGCGATCCGCCGGGACAGGGAGGTGATCATGCCCGCCACGGTCACCACGGCGCCGTCGGGCCGGCCGTCCTCGCCGAGCAGCGGCTGGATCGAGGTGTCGGCGTACTGCCCGAGCGCCTCGTCGAGGCCGCGCAGCGGGTGGTCGGAGACGTACAGGCCGAGCATCTCGCGCTCGAAGGCCAGCAGGTCCTTGCGCTCCCACTCGGGCACGTCCGGCACCGCGACGGTCAGCGACGTCGAGGGGTCCTCGTCGTCCAGCCCCATGCCCCCGAAGAGGTCGAACTGCCCGGCCGCCTCCTGGCGCTTGACGGCGACCGTGGCGTCCACGGCCTCCTCGTGGCAGAGCACGAGTCCGCGCCGGGTGTGGCCCAGCCGGTCGAAGGCGCCCGCCTTGACCAGGGACTCGATAGTGCGCTTGTTGCACACCACGGCGGGGACCTTCGCGAGGAAGTCGTTGAAGGAGGTGAAGGCGCCGTGCTCCTCCCGGGCCTCGACCATCGCGCTGACCACGTTGGCGCCCACGTTGCGCACCGCGCCCATCCCGAAGCGGATGTCGGTGCCCACCGGGGTGAAGTTCAGCGCGGACTCGTTGACGTCCGGGGGCAGCACGGTGATGCCCATCCGGCGGCACTCGGTGAGGTACAGGGCGAGCTTGTCCTTGTCGTCGCCCACCGAGGTGAGCAGCGCGGCCATGTACTCGGCCGGGTAGTGCGCCTTGAGATAGGCCGTCCAGTAGGAGACGAGGCCGTAGGCGGCGGAGTGGGCCTTGTTGAACGCGTAGTCCGAGAAGGGCAGGAGGATGTCCCACAGGGCCTTGATCGCGGCCTCGGAGTAGCCGCGCTCCACCATGCCGCCGTGGAAGCCCTCGTACTGCTTGTCCAGCTCCGACTTCTTCTTCTTGCCCATGGCGCGGCGGAGGATGTCCGCCTGGCCGAGCGTGAACCCCGCGACCTTCTGGGCGATCGCCATGACCTGCTCCTGGTAGACGATCAGGCCGTAGGTCGTGTTGAGGATCTCCGCGAGCGGCTCCTCGAGCTCGGGGTGGATCGGGGTGATCTCCTGCTGGCCGGTCTTGCGCAGCGCGTAGTTCGTGTGCGAGTTCGCGCCCATGGGACCCGGGCGGTACAGGGCGATGACCGCGGAGATGTCCTCGAAGTTGTCGGGGCGCATGAGCTTGAGCAGCTGGCGCATGGGCCCGCCGTCGAGCTGGAACACCCCGAGGGTGTCGCCGCGGGCCAGCAGCTCGTAGGACTCGGCGTCGTCGAGCAGGAGGTTCTCCAGGTCGAGGACGAACCCGTCCTGGTTCAGCGTGATGTTCTCGATCGCGTCGGAGATGATCGTGAGGTTGCGCAGCCCCAGGAAGTCCATCTTGATCAGCCCGAGCCCCTCGGAGGTGGGGTAGTCGAACTGGGTGATGACCTGCCCGTCCTGCTCGCGGCGCATGATCGGGATGATGTCGATCAGCGGGTCCGAGGACATGATGACGCCCGCCGCGTGCACCCCCCACTGCCGCTTGAGCCCCTCGAGGCCCTCGGCGGTGTCGAAGATCTTCTTCGCCTCCGGGTCCTGGGCGAGGATCTCGCGCAGCTCGTCGGCCTCCCCGTAGCGCTTGGCGCTCTCGTCGTAGACGTCCTTGAGGGAGATGCCCTTGCCCATGACGTCCGGCGGCATGGCCTTGGTGAGCTTCTCCCCCATCGAGAAGGGATAGCCGAGCACGCGCGAGGAGTCCTTGAGCGCCTGCTTGGCCTTGATGGTGCCGTAGGTGACGATCATGGCCACGCGCTCGTCGCCGTACTTCTCGGTGACGTAGTGGATCACCTCGGAGCGGCGGCGGTCGTCGAAGTCGACGTCGAAGTCGGGCATGGAGACGCGGTCCGGGTTGAGGAAGCGCTCGAAGATCAGGCCGTGCTCCAGCGGGTTCAGCTCGGTGATGCGCATGGCGTACGCGACCATCGAGCCGGCCCCGGAGCCGCGGCCCGGGCCCACCCGGATCCCGTTGTTCTTGGCCCAGTTGATGAAGTCGGCCACCACCAGGAAGTACCCGGGGAAGCCCATCTGCAGGATGATGCCCTTCTCGTAGTCCGCCTGCCGCTGCACGTCCTCGGGGATCCCGCCGGGGAAGCGGTGGTGCAGGCCCCGCTGCACCTCCTCGACGAACCAGGACTCCTCGTCGTGGCCCTCGGGGGTCGGGAAGCGGGGCATGTAGTTCGCGGAGGTGTCGAACTCGACGTTGCACCGCTCCGCGATCTCCAGGGTGTTGTCGCACGCCTCGGGGAAGTCCCGGAACAGCTCCCGCATCTCCGCCGGGGACTTCAGGTAGAACTCGTCGGCGTCGAACTTGAACCGCTTCGGGTCCGCCAGCGTCGAGCCGGACTGCACGCACAGCAGGGCGGCGTGGGACTTCGCGTCCTCGGCGTGGGTGTAGTGCAGGTCGTTGGTGGCCACGAGCGGCAGCTGCAGGTCCTTGGCGAGCTTGAGCAGGTCGCCGGTGACCCGCTTCTCGATCCCCAGGCCGTGGTCCATGAGCTCGCAGTAGTAGTTCTCGGCGCCGAAGATGTCGCGGAACTCCGCCGCGGCCTGCCGCGCCTCCTGGTACTGGCCCAGGCGCAGGCGGGTCTGCACCTCGCCGGAGGGGCAGCCGGTGGTGGCGATGAGGCCCTTGCCGTAGGTGTTCAGCAGCTCGCGGTCCATGCGCGGCTTGTACAGCTGGCCCTCCAGGGACGCCAGGGACGAGGCGCGGAACAGGTTCTGCATGCCCTGGGTGGTCTCCGCGAGCAGCGTCATGTGCGTGTAGGCGCCGCCGCCCGAGACGTCGTCCCGGCCGCCGTCGGCGAACTTCACGCGGGTGCGGTCGGAGCGGGCGGTGCCCGGCGTCAGGTAGGCCTCCACGCCGATGATGGGCTTGATCCCCGCGTTGCGGGCCTTGTTCCAGAAGTCGAAGGCCCCGAAGACGAAGCCGTGGTCGGTCGTCGCCAGGGAGGACATCCCCAGTTCGTGGCAGGCCTCGAAGAGGTCGTCGAGGCGTGCCGCACCGTCGAGCATCGAGTACTCGGTGTGCACGTGGAGGTGGGTGAAGCTGTTCTTGCCGGTCGCCGTCGTCACCCGACCAGTGTAGTGGTCCGCACCGACCGCTCCGCCCCGCCGGGGCCGTCCCGCGGCGGCCGGCTCCCCCGGCCGGGGCCGCTCCGCCGGGTCAGGCGGGACCGCCGTCGCGCAGCGTCTCGAGGGCGAAGGAGAGGTCCGGCGGGTACGGGCTCTCGTACTCGACGGGCTCCCCCGTACCGGGGTGCTCGAAGCCCAGGCGCTTGGCGTGCAGCCACTGCCGGGTGAGCCCGAGGCCGGCCGACAGCGCGGGGTCCGCGCCGTAGGTGAGGTCCCCGCAGCACGGGTGGCGCAGCGCGGAGAAGTGCACGCGGATCTGGTGGGTGCGGCCGGTCTCCAGGTGCACCTCCACGAGCGCCGCCCGGCCGAAGGCCTCCAGGACCTCGTAGTGGGTGATCGACGCGCGGCCGCCGTCGACCACGGCGAAGCGCCAGTCGTAGCCGGGGTGGCGCCCGATCGGCGCGTCGATCGTCCCGCGCAGCGGGTCCGGGAGGCCCTGCACCACCGTGTGGTAGACCTTCGTGACCGTCCGGTCCTTGAAGGCGCGCTTGAGCGCGGTGTACGCGCGCTCGGTGCGGGCCACGACCATCAGCCCGGACGTGCCGACGTCGAGCCGGTGCACCACACCGGCCCGTTCGGGGGCGCCGGAGGTGCTCACGGTGACGCCCGCGCCCGCCAGGGCCCCGACCACGGTCGGTCCCTTCCAGCCCGGCGAGGGGTGCGCGGCGACGCCGGGCGGCTTGTCGATCACCACGATGTCGTCGTCCAGGTGCACCACGCGGAAGTCCTCGACCAGCTGGGGCACGATCCGGGCCGGGTCCTCGGGGACGGGCACGTGCACGGTGAGGGTCTGCGAGGCCTCGACCCGGAAGGACTTGGCGACGGGCCGGTCGCGGTGCAGCACGCGGCCCTCGGCGCAGAGCACGGCGGCCGCGGAGCGGGAGAGCCCGGTGAGGGCGGCCACGGCGGCGTCCGCGCGCTGGCCCTCGAGCTCGGGCGGCACGGTGAAGCGCTCCTGCACGTGCTCCTCGGGCTCAGCCACGGGTGCCCTCCTCCTCCGGCGAGGCCTCGACCCGCTGCGCGTCCGGGGCGCCCGCGCCCGTGCGGGTGCCGTCGAGCTCCCGGCCGAGCAGCGTCAGGAGCACCACGAGACAGACCCCCACGACCACCCCGCAGTCGGCGATGTTGAAGATCGCGAAGCGCGGCACGGCGATGAAGTCCACCACGTGGCCCATCCCCGAGCCGGGCTCCCGCAGGAGCCGGTCGGTCAGGTTGCCGAGGGCGCCGCCGAGGACGAGCCCCAGGGCCAGGGCCCACGCGGCCGAGCGGACGCGGCGGAGGGTGAGCACGATGAGGACGGAGACGACCACCATGACCAGGGTGAAGACCCAGGTGATGTTCTCCCCCAGGGAGAACGCGGCGCCGGGGTTGCGGATGAACTGCCACCACAGCAGTCCCTCGACCACCGGCGTCCGCTGGCCGAGCTCCATGGTCGCGACGACCCACCACTTGGTGAGCTGGTCCGCGGCGTACACCAGCAGCGCGGCGGCCGCGGCGAGGAGGAGGACGCCCCGCGGGGTCCGGCGGTCGGGTGCTCCGGCGGGGACTTCGGGGGACTCGCTCATGCTCTCCTCGGGTGGCGGGGCGGGGATCGGGCCCGCCCCGGGGGCGGGGCGGCGGGGACGTCGGCCCCGTTCCATGGTGCCACGTCCGCCCGGGAGCCATCCGCCCCGGGGGCGCCCCTCCAGGGGCGGCCCGGGGCGGACGACGACGGAGGGACCGGCACGTGGCCGGTCCCTCCGCGGGGTGCGCGTCGCGGTGCGGCGGCTAGGCCTGCTCGGACCGGACCGGGGCGGCGGCGCCGTCCGCGGCCGGTGCGGGCTCGAGGGACGGGGTGGTGTCCAGGTCCTGCAGCTGGTCCTGGATGTACGCCTTGAGGTTGGTGCGGTAGTCCTGCTCGAAGGCGCGCAGCCCCGAGACGCGGGCCTGCAGCTCGGCCTGCTCCTCCTGGAGGGCCGTGAGGGTCTCCTCGCGCGTGCGCTGGGCGTCCGTGACGAGCTCCTCGGCCCGCTCGCGGGCCTCGCCGACGATCCGGTCCCGCTCGGCGGTGCCCTCGGCGACGTACTCGTCGTGCAGCTTCTGGGCCATCGCCAGGACTCCGGCCGCGGACTGCGCCGCGCCGGAGGTGGGCGCGGTCTCCGCGGGGACGGTCTCGGCGGCTCCGGTGCCGGCCGCGGCGGGCGAGGTCAGCTCCACCGCCTCCTGCGGCGCGCCGCCGGCGACCGGGGCGGGGGCCTCGACGGTCTCCCCAGCGGTCTCTCCGGCGGTGTCCTCGGCGACCGGCAGGCCGGGCTCGGAGACGGGCGACGGCGCGGAGTCCTTGGGCGCGACGGGCTGCCCGGCGGCCTCGAGCTGCTGCTTGAGGTCGGTGTTCTCCTGGTTCAGGCGGCGCAGCTCCACGACGATCTCGTCGAGGAAGTCGTCGACCTCGTCCTGGTCGTAGCCCTCCCGGAACTTGGTGGGCTGGAACCGCTTGTTGATGACGTCTTCGGGCGTCAGAGCCATGGGTGCATTCCTTCGTGGGCGGAGCGCGGGCACGGCCCGCGGCGGGGGATCCGTCCGACCGGGGCCGGGGCGGCGCGGTGGCCGGCGCCCGGTGGTCGTGCGGTTACAGCGTACAGGCCGGTCCCCGGCGGGCCGGGTCGGACCGGCACAGGATCAGACCAGCACTGCGTCAGACCAGCATCGAGCCGATGATGCCCTGGACGATGCTGACGGCGAAGATGAGGATGAGGAACCCGAGGTCCAGCGACACCCCGCCGAAGCGCAGGGGCGGCACGATCCGCCGGAGCCACCGCATCGGCGGATCGGTGACGGTGTACACGGCGGAGGCCCCGACGAGGGCGGCTCCCCGGGGCCGCCAGTTGCGGGCGAACATCTGCACCCAGTCGAGCACGAGGCGCGCAAGCAGCGCGACGTACACGAGGTGCAGTGCCAGGTACAGCACGGAGAGCAACAGGTCCATCGGTCCGCCTCAGTCCTCCTGGTGGTCGTCGGTCTCGTCCTCGCCGCCGGCGGGGTGCCCGACGACCTCCACGTAGGACGGGGTGAGCAGGAAGACCTTGCCGGTCACCCGTTCGATGGAGCCGTGCAGGGCGAAGACCAGGCCGGCGGAGAAGTCCACCAGGCGCTTGGCCTCGGCGTCGCCCATGTCGCTGACGTTCATGATGACGGGCGTGCCCTCGCGGAAGGCCTCGCCGATGGACTTCGCGTCGTTGTAGGAGCGGGGGTGGACCGTGGTGATCGTGCGCAAGGTCGAGCTGTCCTCTCGAGAGCTGGAGGGGGCGCGTTTGATGGGGGTGACCGGCGCCCGGTACTCGGCCGACCGGCGCGGCACGGCCACTGCGGTGGACTCGTGGGCGCGGGCCTCGCGCGGCTCCTCGCGGACCGCGGCGGTGGGCTGGTGCTCCTGGCGGGACGGCGTCGGCTCGTCGTAGTCCTCGTCCGTCTCGGCGAGGCCGAGATAGATCATGGTGCGGCGCAACGCTCCGGCCATGGTGCTCTCCTTGACTGTCTGTGCGGATATCGGCGGTGGGGGGAGTTCCGGGATCCTCGGACCGCCCTGCGCCCGTGGTGCTGCCCGGAACGCGGTACGGCCCTGGCCCCGCGGGGCCGTCCTCCAAGCTATCCTACGGGCGCCCGGGGCCCGAGGATATCGGAGCCGACGCGCACGTGCGTGGCTCCCCGGGCGACCGCCTCCTCGAGGTCCTGGCTCATCCCCGCGGACACGGCCGCGGCCTCCGGGAGGGACCGCCGCAGCCGCTGCGAGAGCTCTTGGAGGCGGTCGAAGGCGGGCCCCGGGGGCGCCCCCAGCGGGGCGACGGCCATGAGGCCCCCAGCCCGCAGGCCCTCGGTGCCGGCGATCTGCTCGGCGAGCCCGACGACGTCCTCGGGGCGGGCGCCGCCGCGGCGCTCCTCGGCGTCCAGGGACACCTGGACGAGGCACGTCAGGTCCTGCTCGGCGCACGGCCCGGGGGCCGCGTCCCCGGCCGCCACGGCCTCCCGGTGCCGCTGCACCGCCTTGCCGAGGGCCGTGACCAGGGAGGCCCGGTCCACGGAGTGCACCCACCCCGCGTAGCGCACCACCGACTTCGCCTTGTTGGACTGGAGCTGGCCCACGAAGTGCCAGGTGAGGGGTCCGTCCACGAGCCCGGCCACCTCCCGCGCCTTGGCGGCGGCCTCCTGATCCCGGTTCTCCCCCACGTCCCGGACGCCGAGCCGGTGCAGCCGGGCCACGTCCGCGGCCGGGAAGAACTTCGTCACGGCGACCAGCACGGGTTCCTCGGCCGCCCCGCTCCCCCGCGCCGCGGCCGCGATCCGGGCACGCACCCGGTCGAGGGACCGGGCGAGCTCCAGGGTCCGCGGATCGTCGCCGCCGGGGGCGGCGGCCGGGTCGGCGCTCACGCGGCGTCCTCCCCGCGGGGACCCGAGCGCCAGACGAGGCCGACGATGCGGCCGGAGCCGGGGTCCCTGCGGTGCGAGGACAGCCGCTCGTTCTCGAGGGTGCAGGAGGGGCCGGCCCCCGACGGCTCGACGACGCCGACCCCGAGGGCGGTCAGCCGCTCCCGGGCCCCGGCGCGCAGGTCGAGGGCAGGGGTGCCCCAGGACGTCGTGGCGGCCACCGCGGGGATCCGCTCCGCGGACTCCTCGCGCATGGCGGCCGGCACTTCGTAGCAGCTGCCGCAGATCGAGGGGCCGAGCCAGGCCGACAGCCCGCTCGCGCCCCGGGCCCGCAGCTGCTCGACGGCGCGCTCGAGCACGCCCTCGAGCAGGCCGCGGCGCCCGGCGTGCGCCACGCCCGTGAGCGGGCCGCGGGGCCCCTCCCCGACCAGCACGACGGGCACGCAGTCGGCGACCATCACGGCCAGCGGCACGCCCGTCGCCGTGACCGCGGCGTCCGCGGTCGGCACGGCCGGCCGGTCGTGCCGGTCCGCGTCGGCCACGTCGGTGCCGTGCACCTGGTCGAGGAACACCAGGGAGCCCCCGGGCACGCCGATCGACCGCTCGAGCGCGGCCCGGCGGGCCCGCACCGCGTCCGGGTCGTCGCCCGTGTGCAGGGCGAGGTTGCCCGCGCCGCGGTCCGTGAACGCCACCCGGACGCCCTGCCCGACGTCGTCCTGCCACCAGAGCACCGGGTCCTCCTGTCGTTGCTCGTCGTGTCTCGTCGTGCCGCCGGAGGAACCGGCGGCGGGGCTTAACGCGCCCTGGGGGCGGACGCGGGTCCACCGCGTCCGCCCCCAGGGGGCCGGACTCACTTCAGGAAGTCGGGGAAGTCCAGGGAGTCCTTGCGCCCGGAGCCCGCCCCGGCGCCGGCCTCCGCCTCGGCGGGCAGGTCGACGTCGAAGCCGGCGTCGTCGGGCACGTCGTCGTTCTGCACCGGCTGCGCCCACCGCTGCGAGGTGGAGGGCTGGGCGAAGGACGGGGCCCCGCCACGCTGCGGGGCACGGCCCACGCCGGCGGGCTGACCGGCGCCGGACCCGAAGGCCGCGCGCGTGGTCGCCGCCTGCTGGGCGGCCGCGTTGGTGTTGTTCGCGTTGGTCTCCGGGCTCACCGAGTCGAAGCCCGCGGCGATGACCGTGACGCGGGCCTGGTCACCCAGGGCGTCGTCGATGACCGCGCCGAAGATGATGTTCGCCTCGGGGTGGGCGACCTCCTGGACCAGGCGGGCGGCCTCGTTGATCTCGAACAGCCCGAGGTCGGAGCCGCCCTGGATGGACAGGAGCACGCCGTGGGCACCGTCGATCGAGGCCTCGAGCAACGGCGACGCGATCGCGAGCTCGGCCGCCTTCACGGCACGGTCCTCGCCCTGCGCGGCGCCGATGCCCATGAGCGCCGAGCCGGCGCCCTGCATCACGGACTTCACGTCGGCGAAGTCGAGGTTGATCAGGCCCGGGGTGGTGATCAGGTCCGTGATGCCCTGCACGCCGGAGAGCAGCACCTGGTCCGCGGACTTGAAGGCGTCCAGCATGGACACGTTGCGGTCGGAGATGGACAGCAGCCGGTCGTTGGGGATCACGATGAGGGTGTCGACCTCGTCGCGCAGCGTCTCGATCCCGTTCTCCGCCTGGTTGGACCGGCGGCGGCCCTCGAAGGTGAACGGGCGGGTGACGACACCGATGGTCAGGGCGCCCAGGGAGCGGGCGATGCGGGCGACCACGGGGGCGCCGCCGGTGCCGGTGCCGCCGCCCTCGCCGGCGGTCACGAAGACCATGTCGGCCCCCTTGAGGACCTCCTCGATCTCCTCGTGGTGGTCCTCCGCCGCCTGGCGGCCGACATCGGGGTTGGCGCCGGCGCCCAGGCCGCGCGTGAGCTCGCGCCCGACGTCGAGCTTGACGTCGGCGTCGCTCATCAGCAGGGCCTGCGCGTCCGTGTTGATCGCGATGAACTCGACGCCGCGCAGCCCCTCCTCGATCATCCGGTTGACGGCGTTGACGCCGCCGCCGCCGATTCCGACGACCTTGATGACGGCCAAGTAGTTCTGGGGGGTGGAGGAGTCCATGGGTACCTAACTGGAGATGGTTCGGGTCGGGGATGGCGAGCCGTTTCTCAACCTTCTATCGAAGGTCGAATCTCATGCCGTCAGCTGCTCCCCCGGCGGGTTCGATGTCGGGGTCAAGCCTAACAACGACGGGGACCACCTGCACGACAAGCCATACCGCTTTCGACACTTTTCGCCAAAACCGCAGGTCGTGCTGCGTTTCGGCCACACTCTCGACCTCTGGTGGAACGTGAGGCCCGGTGTCGCCCCTCAGCGCACCACGGGGCGGGTCGGGCTCGACACGTCGTAGGTCTCGACGCCGCTGCCGGCGCCGCGCGCCTCGACGAGCTCCCGGAGGACCTGCGACTTGAGCTCGCTGTCCTCGGCGGTGCCCCAGACGACCGTGCGGCCGTCGGTGAAGGCCAGCTCCACCGAGGACAGCGACTCGGCCGAGGCGGTGCGCAGCTGGGCGAGGACGGACTCCGGGAGGGCGGCCAGCACGTCCGCGATGGCCTCGAACCGTTCGCCCTCGAGCACGTCGCGCCCGCCCGTGACGACGGGGACGCCCGCCTCCTCCGCGGAGCCGGCGGTCATCAGCTCCACCCCTTCCGAGTCGACGACCACGAACTCCCCGTCGTCCTCGATCGCGGCCACGGGCACGCGCTCGCGCAGCGCGACCACGAGGTGGTGCGGGGGCTCGAGCAGGACCTCGATGGAGCGGACCTGCGGGATCCGCCCCACCCGCTCCCGCACCTCGTCCTTGGAGATCCGCGTCAGCGGGACGCCCCGGTAGGCGTCGAGCGCGGACTCGACGCGAGCCGGGTCCGTCAGCTCCGCGCCGCGCACCGTGATGTCCCGCACGGCCAGCGCCGGGGAGAGGAACAGGACGCCGGCGAGCACCGCGAGGGCGGCGAGCACCCCGAGGACCGCGCCGATCCGCCGGCGCCGGCGCCGCGCCCCCGGTGAGGCGGGAAAGGCCACCACCGTGGCTCCCACGGCTGTGGCCCCCACGGCCGTGGAACCGGCCCGCGGGGGCTCCTCCACCGGGGGGAGCCGGGAGGCGGTGAGCGTGCGGGTGGCGGCGCGCTCCTGCCGGTGCCGCCGCCAGGCGCTGAAGCGCCCGCCGGCGGCCGGGACCTCCTCGAGGTCGTCCTCGTCGGCCAGGGGCGTGACCTTGGTCCCGTCGTTCACGCGCACGCGCACGCGCCCGCCCTCCGGCGCGGCCGCGCCGGAGGCGGTGCTCCCGGACCGCGGCGGGCCCCCGGGGCCGGCCGGCGATCCGGGGTCGCGCTCGGGGGCGGCGCCCCGCTCGGGCGCGGGGCCCGCGGTGGTCTCCGGCACGGGCCCGCCGGCGGGCCCGGGAACGCCGGAGTCCCCGGCGGAGTCCCCGGCCGGGTCCCCGAAGCGGGGCTGGTGCGGGCGGCCGTGCCGGCTCATCAGCGGGCCCCGAGGCGGTCCACGAGCCGGGGCCCGAGGGCGGTGACGTCCCCGGCGCCCACCGTGAGCACCAGGTCCCCGGGGCGTGCGGCCGCCGCGGCCTCTGCGACCGCGTCGGCGCCGTCCGGCACGTAGCGGACGTGGGCGGGGGCGCGGTCGGTGACGATCCGGCTCGTGAGGCCGTCGACGGGCTGCTCCCGCGCGGCGAAGATGTCGATGACGAGGGCCTCGTCGGCCAGCGCCAGGGCGTCGGCGAACTCGGCCGCGAACTCGCGCGTGCGGGAGAACAGGTGCGGCTGGAAGATCGCGATCACCCGGTGCCCGGACGCGACCTCCCGCGCGGCCGTGAGCGCCGCGACCACCTCGGTCGGGTGGTGGGCGTAGTCGTCGAAGACCCGGACCCCGTCCACCTCGCCCCGCAGGTCGAAGCGCCGGGCGGAGCCGTGGAAGCCGGCCAGCCCGCGCACCGCGTCCGCGGGCGGGACGCCGGCCTCGACGGCCACGCAGAAGGCGGCGGTCGCGTTGAGGACGTTGTGCCGGCCCGGCACCACGAGCTCGAGCCGCTCCTCGCGGCGGTCGGCGCCCTCGCCCAGGAGCAGGGTGCTGGTGGTGCGCAGCCCGTCGGCCTCCCCGGGGAGCACCCGGACGTCGGAGCCCGGTTCCGTGCCGTAGCTGACCACCCGTCCGCCGGCGGACCGGTGGCGCTCCGCGAGCGCCCGGGAGCCGGGGTCGTCCTGGCAGGCCACGAGCAGCCCGTCCGCGGGCAGGGTCGCGGCGAACTCGTCGAAGGCCCGGTAGAAGGCCTCGCGGGAGGCGTAGTAGTCGAGGTGGTCGGGCTCGATGTTCGTGACCACGGCGATCCGCGGACCGTACGCGAGGAAGGAGCCGTCCGACTCGTCGGCCTCGGCCACGAACCACGGACCCGTGCCGAGGGCCGCGTTGGAGCCGAGGTCGGCCACGTGCGCGCCGATGGCCCAGGAGGGCTCCAGCCCGGCGGTGTGCAGCGCGAGCGCGGCCATGGCGCTCGTGGTCGTCTTGCCGTGCGTGCCGGCCACCGCCACGACCGCGCGGCCGTGCATCGCGGCCGCGAGGGCCTCGGAGCGGTGCAGCACGCGCAGCCCCGCGGCCCGGGCGGCGGAGTACTCGGGGTCCTCGGGCGGGATCGCGGTGGACACGACCACGGTCTGCGCCCCGTCCACGTGCTCGGCGCGCTGGCCCACGTGCACGGTGGCGCCCAGGTCCTGGAGCTGGCGCAGCGCCGGGGAGTCCTGGCGGTCGGAGCCGCTGACCGGGACCCCGCGGGCGAGCATCAGCTTGGCGACGGCGGACATCCCCGCGCCGCCCATCCCGATGAAGTGGACCCGGCCCAGCAGGGCGGGGTCGGTCTCGTGCTCAGCGCTCACCGGGGACCTCCTCGAGGATCATCCGTGCCAGCACGGTGTCGGCGTCGCGCACGCCGTGGGCGCGGCTCGCGGCGGCCATCGCGGCGAGGCGGCCGGGGTCGGCCAGCAGGGGGTGCACGTTCCGGCGGTACCAGTCGGGGGTGAACGCGTCGTCGGCGACGAGCTGCGCCGCGCCGGCCGCCACCAGGGAGGCGGCGTTGAGCGCCTGCTCGCCGTTGCCGACGGGCAGCGGGACGAACACGGCGGGCAGGCCGACGGCGGCGACCTCCGAGACGGTCGCGGCGCCGGCGCGGGCCACGAGCAGGTCCGCGGCGGCGTAGACGCGCTCCATGCCGTCCACGTACTCGACCTGCACGTAGCCGGGGGCGCTCAGCGGCGCGCCGTCGTCCCGGGTGAGCTGCTTGCCCCGGCCGGTGACGTGGAGGAGCTGGTAGCCGCGCGCGGCGACCTCCCCGACGACGCCGGCCACGGTGCGGTTCATGGCGAGGGCGCCCGAGGAGCCGCCGGTGACCACGACGGTGGGCAGGTCGGGGTCGAGCCCGAAGGACCGGCGGGCCTCGGCGCGCAGCGCCTCCCGGTCCAGGTGGGAGATCTCCCGGCGCATGGGCATGCCGACGGTGACGGCTCCGCGCAGCGGGGTGCCGGGGAACGCGGCGGCCACGGTCCTGGCCCAGCGCGCGCCGACCCGGTTGGCCAGACCGGGGCGGGCGTTGGCCTCGTGCACCACGATGGGCAGCCCGCGCCGGGCGGCGGCGAGGTAGACGGGGGTGCAGACGTAGCCCCCGACGCCCAGCACCACGTCCGGCCGGACGCGGTCGAGGATCTCCCCGGCCTGCCGCACGGCGCCGAGGAGCCGTCCGGGCAGCCGGACGAGGTCCACGGAGGGCCGGCGGGGCAGCGGGACCCGGTCGACGAGCTCGAGCTCGAGCCCGGCCTGCGGGACGAGCCGGGTCTCCATCCCGGACGCGGTGCCCACCGCCGTGAGGCGGGCCGCCGGGGCCTGCTCCCGCAGCGCGGCCGCCACGGCCAGGAGGGGGCTGACGTGCCCGGCGGTGCCCCCGCCGGCCAGCAGGACCGACGGCGCGGGGCCTCCGGTGGTGGGTTCGGACGGTGTCATGCGCGATCCTCGTTCGGGGTGCGGGGGCGGGGGGTGCGGGTGGGGACCTGGATCCGGCGCGGCAGCCGGGTGAAGGACATCACGACGCCGACGGCCGCGAGGCTCATCAGCAGCGACGACCCACCGTAGCTGATGAACGGGAGGGGGACGCCGATCACGGGCAGCACCCCCGTGACCATGCCGATGTTGATGAACGCCTGGCCGACCAGCCAGGTCACGATGCAGGCGGTGGCGATCCGGACGAAGCCGCTGCGGGCGCGCAGGATGACCCGGGCCATCGCCAGGGCCATGACCGCGAAGAGGGCGAGGATCAGCACCGTGCCCAGCAGGCCCAGCTCCTCGCCGATGATCGAGAAGATGTAGTCGTTATGCGCCTCGGGGACGTAGTTGTACTTGAGCCGGGACTGGCCCAGCCCCACGCCCCACCAGCCGCCCGAGGCGAGGGCGTTGAGCCCCTGCTGGGACTGGTAGCAGGCGTCGGTGGCGCCGCACTCGCCGAACAGCCAGCCGGTGATCCGGTCCACGCGGTGGGGCGCGGTGACCACGGCCAGCGTGCCGACCAGCGCGGCCCCGGCGGCCGCGATCGCGAACAGCCGCAGCGGCGCCCCGGCGAAGAACAGGGCGGCCCCGTAGATCAGCACGAAGACGAGGGCCGTGCCGACGTCGTCGCCCAGCACGATCATCGCGGCGGGGATCCCGATGCCCAGCCCGGACGGCCACAGGGCCTGGCGCCAGTCGCGCACGGCGTCGCCCTGCCGGGCCAGGACCATGGCCAGCCAGATCGCCACGGCGAGCTTGGCGGCCTCGGAGGGCTGGAAGGTCTGCCCGCCCACCACGATCCAGTTCCGGTTGCCGTTGATCTCCTGTCCGAGCGGGGTGAAGACGAGCATGAGCAGCAGCACGGCGAGGACCAGCAGTCCGGTGGCGCCCCGGCGGTACCAGGCGGTGGGCACGAAGGACAGCGCGAACATCAGGACCACGCCGATCCCCCCGAAGGTGGCCTGCTTGACGAAGTACGAGTACGCGGACTCCTGCGCCGAGATCGACTCGACCGCCGAGGCGGAGAGGACCATCATGATGCCGATGGCCGTGAGCAGCAGCACGGAGCCGGCCAGCGCGTAGTAGGAGTGGATGAGGGGGCCGTCCACGAGGGCACGCCAGAAGCGGCGCGCCCCGCCCAGGGAGCCGCGGGCCGTCTCCGCGAGCCCCGCCCGGTCCTGCAGCTGCGTCACGAGAGCCGTCCCACGAGGTCCGCGACCTCCCGGACGAACGCGTCACCGCGGTGGGCGTAGGAGCTGAACTGGTCCATCGAGGCGGACGCCGGGGCCATCAGCACCGTGTCGCCCTTCCGGGCGACCTCGTGGGCGAGCCGCACCGCCTCGCCCATCACGGCGTCGCCCGCCGCGGGGCCGGGACGCTCGGCGGTCCGCAGGACGGGGACCTCGGGGGCGTGCGCGGCGAGCGCGGCCAGCAGCGAGTCGTTGTCCGTGCCGATGAGCACCACGGTGCGCAGCCGGCCGGCGTGCCGGGCGACGAGCCGGTCGTAGGAGACGCCCTTGGACAGGCCGCCGGCGATCCACACCACGGAGTCGAACGCGGCCAGGGCGGCGTCGGCCGCGTGCGGGTTGGTGGCCTTGGAGTCGTTGATCCACAGCACCCCGTGGGTCGTGGCGACGGCCTGGATCCGGTGGTCGCCGGGCTCCCAGGCGCGCAGCCCCTCCCGCACGGCCTCCGGCGGGGCGCCGGCCGCCCGGGCCAGCGCCGCGGCGGCCAGCGCGTTGGCCACGCCGTGGGGCGTGGGGAGGGGGCCGGTGTCGGTGATGGAGGCGAGCTCGAGGGCGGAGCCCCGGCGGTCGTCGAGGAAGGCGCGGTCCACGAGCAGGTCCTCCACGACGCCGAGCATGCTGACGTCCGGGGTCTCGAGGGTGAAGCCCACGGCGCGGCAGCCCTCCACGACGTCGGCCTCCTCGACCATGCGCACGGTCTCGGCCTGCTGGGCGTTGTAGACGCACGCCACCCGGGTGTGCTCGTAGATGCGGGACTTGTCCGCCACGTAGTTCTCGTAGCCGCCGTGCCAGTCCACGTGGTCCTCGGCCACGTTGAGCACCACGGACGCCAGCGGCGACATCGAGGACGTCCAGTGCAGCTGGAAGCTGGAGAGCTCCACGGCGAGGACGTCGTGCTCGACCGGCTCGCGCAGCGCGTCCAGGATGGGGGTGCCCACGTTGCCGACGGCGGCCGCGGTGAGCCCGGCGGCCTGCAGCATCGACGCGGTCATCCCGACCGTGGTGGTCTTGCCGTTGGTCCCGGTGATGCACACCCACTCGGCGGTCCTGCGCCCGGCGCGCTCGCGCACCCGCCAGGCGAGCTCCACGTCGCCCCAGATCTGGACGCCCTCGGCGGCCGCGGCGACGAGCAGGGGGTGGTCGGGCCGCAGCCCCGGGGACGTGACGACCAGGTCGGGGCGCTCGCCCTCGACGTCGGGCACGGCCCCCTGGGCCGCCTCCCCCAGCAGGACGTCGGCGGCGCCCACGATCCGCAGGGTGTCGGCCTTCGCCCGGTTCTCCGGGGTGTCCGCCCCGTCGACGACGACGACGCGGGCGCCGAGCTCGATCAGGGTGTCCGCGGCGGCGAAGCCCGACAGACCGATGCCGGCGACGACCACGCGCAGCCCGGCCCAGTCGGCGTCCCACGTGGTGAGCCCGGCCAGGCGCGGCCGGTCCAGGACGGGGTTGTCGTTGCTCGCGTGGATCATTGGATCATTCCTCCGTGGGAGAGCAGCCAGTCGCCGTAGAAGACGCCGAGCGCGGCCGCGACGAACAGCCCGGCGATGATCCAGAAGCGGACCACGATGGTCACCTCGTTCCAGCCCTTGAGCTCGAAGTGGTGCTGCAGCGGCGCCATCTTGAAGATGCGCTTGCCGCCGGAGAGCTTGAAGTAGCCGACCTGCAGGATGACGGAGACCGTGATGATCACGAACAGCCCGGCGATGAGCACCAGCAGCAGCTCGGTGCGGGTGAGCACCGCGAACGCGGCGAGCGCGCCGCCGAGGCCCAGCGATCCCGTGTCGCCCATGAAGATCTTCGCCGGGGAGGTGTTCCACCACAGGAAGCCCACCAGGGCCCCGACCAGCGCGGCGGCGGTGAGGGCGAGGTCGGCGGCGTCGCGGACCTCGTAGCAGACCCCCTCGGCCACGGCTCCGCACAGGTGGGTGTTCTGCCACATGGCGATCAGCAGGTAGCCGCTGAACACGAGGATGGACGCCCCGGTGGCGAGGCCGTCGAGGCCGTCGGTGAGGTTCACGGCGTTGGTCGTGGCGGTGGCGATCAGGTTCACCCAGATCACGAAGAGGACGGCCCCGACCGCGGTGCCGGCGAAGGCGAGGTCGAGAGCGGTGTCCCGGGTGATGGAGATCGCCGAGGACGCGGGGGTCGTGCCCTGCGGACCGGGCACGAGCAGCACGAGCAGGGCGAAGGCGGTGCCGATGAGGCCCTGCAGGACGATCTTGCCCACGGGGCTGAGCCCGAGGTTCTGCTTCTTGGCGATCTTCTTGTAGTCGTCGATGAACCCGACGAAGCCCATGCCGAGCATCAGCAGCAGCGCGGAGAGCCCGGAGAGGGTGACGCCCCCGTAGGAGGGCCACAGCACCCCGGAGATCAGGTGCGTGAGCGCGTAGGCGACCACCACGGAGCCGAGGATCGCCACGCCGCCCATGGTGGGCGTCCCGCGCTTCGTGTGGTGGCTGGTGGGCCCGTCGTCCCGGATGAACTGGCCGTAGCCGCGCCGGGCGAGGAACTTGATGAAGGCCGGGGTGCCGAAGAGGGACAGGACCAGGGCGAAGCAGGCCGCCATGAGGATCTGGATCATGCCGGCTCGTTCCCGTCCGCGGAGGGGCCCGGGGTGGTGGGCCTCCCGCTCGGGTCGAGGGAGGCGTTGACGAAGGGACCGGCCGAGCGCCAGTGGTCGCCGCGCGCCGGGGCGTCGTTGCCTGGGGCGGGCCCGCCGGCGCCGTCCCCGGCGTCGGCCGCGACCCGGTCCCCCAGCACCCGGAGACCGGCGGCGTTGGAGGACTTGAAGAGCACGATGTCACCGGGAGCGAGCTCCTGGCGCAGGATCTCCTCGGCGTCCTCCGCGGTCGCCGCCCAGGTGGCCTCGTTGCCCCACGAGCCCTCGAGCTGGGCGGCGTCGTAGACCGGGCGGGCGAGGTCGCCCACGGCGATCAGCTTGGAGATGTTGAGCCGGACCACCATGCGGCCCAGGGCGTCGTGCTCCTCGATCGTGCTGTCGCCGAGCTCGAGCATGCCCCCGAGCACCGCCCAGGTGCGGCGGGGCGCGGACCCGGCGGAGCCGCGGCCCAGCTGGGCCAGGGTCTGCAGCGCGGCGCGCATCGACTGCGGGTTGGCGTTGTAGGCGTCGTTGACCACCGTGACGCCGTCGGCCCGCTCGGTGCGCTCCATCCGCCACCGGCTCGCGGCGCCCTGGGCGTTGAGCGAGGCCGCGATCCGCTCCGGGGCGACCCCGGCCACGAAGGCCGCGGAGGCGGCCGCGAGCAGGTTGGAGACGTGGTGCTCCCCGATGAGCCGGGAGACGATCCGGTGCGCGGAGCCGTCCGGGAGGTGCAGGAGGAACTCCGGGCTGCCGCCGGGCCCGAGGCGGATCTCGGAGGCGTGCACCCGGGCGGCCGGGACGTCGGGCAGCGCGTTCGCCGGGGACTCCCCGAAGAACAGCACGGGCGCGGCGGTGCGACGGTGCATCTGGCGGACCAGGGGGTCGTCGTCGTTGAGGACCGCCACGCCGTCGGCCCGCAGGGACTCGACGAGCTCGCCCTTGGCGCGGGCGATGTTGGCGACCCCGCCGAACTCGCCGGCGTGGGCGGAGCCCACGCACAGCACCACCCCGATGTCGGGGCGGACCATCCGGCACAGGTAGTCGATGTTGCCGATCCGGGTGGCGCCCATCTCGATGATGAGGAACCGGGTGTCCGGCTCGGCCTCGAAGACGGTCAGCGGCACGCCGACCTCCCCGTTGTACGAACCGCGGGGCGCGACCGTGGGACCCTCCGCGGCGAAGATGCCCCGCAGGAGGTCCTTGGTGGTCGTCTTGCCGACGGATCCGGTGACGGCGATGACCTTCACCTCGTGGTCGGCGCGCAGCTGGGCCACGACCCAGGCGGCCAGCCGGCCCATCGCCTCCACCACGTCGGGGACCAGCACGCCCGGGTAGGTGACCCCCGCGGCGTCGGAGACCTCGTGCTCGACGAGGGCGAGGACGGCGCCGGCGGCGAAGGCCGCGCCCACGTACTCGTGGCCGTCGGTGACCTCCCCCGGTTTGGCGACGAACAGCGTGCCGGGACGCGCCTCGCGGGAGTCGGTCGCGACGTGGCGGACGACGGGCGCCGCGGCGGCGGCGCCGACGGCGCGCCCGCCGGTGATCTGCGCGAGCTGTGCGGCGGTGAGGTCGATCATCGGTTCTCCCAACGGTCCTGCTGCCCGTCGGCCAGCGCGGCCCGCAGCTCTTCCCTGTCGTCCAGCGGGTGGTCCACGCCCCGGATCTCCTGGACCGTCTCGTGCCCGCGGCCGGCCACGAGCACGGAGTCGGTGCGCCCCGCCATGGCCACCGCGGCGCGGATGGCCACGGTGCGGGGCTCGAGCACGAGCACCTCCTGGGCCCGGGCGCCGGCGTCGCGGGCCGCGAACGCCCCGGCCGCGACCTCGGCGCGGATCGCGCCGGCGTCCTCGTCGTGCGGGTCGTCGTCCGTGATGATCACCACGTCCGCGTGGCGGGCGGCGATCTCCCCCATGACCGGGCGCTTGGAGCGGTCCCGCTCCCCCGTGGCGCCGAAGACCACGATCACGCGGCCCTCCTCGTCCGGCGGTTCGACGGCGGCGAGCGCGCGGCGCAGGGCGTCCGGGTTGTGCGCGAAGTCGACGACGGCGGTGGGCTGCGTGCCGATGAGCTGCATCCGCCCCGGCACGTCCGTGGTGAGGGGGTCCGCCTCGTCGAGGACGCGCTGCACGTCGGCGACGTCGACCCCGGAGGCCACGACCATGACCACGGCGAGCGCGGCGTTGGCCACGTTGAAGTCGCCCGGCAGGCCCGTGGACACGCGCAGTGTGCGGCCGTCCCGGTGCCGCAGCGCGAAGGAGTGCCCGATCCCGCGGCGGGTCAGGCTGGTCAGCGTCCAGTCCGCGCCGTGCCGGCCCGGTCCGGCGTCCCGGTCCCCCGGCACGCCGCCGCGCAGGGCGATCGTGTCGACGAGGTCCGGGCCGAGCCGCTCCCGCGCGTGCTCGGCCATCCGCAGGCCCCAGACGTCGTCCTCGTCCTGGACCACGACGACGGCCCGGCGGGTCCGCTCCGGGGTGAGCAGCTGGGCCTTGACCGCGAAGTACTCGTCCATCGACCCGTGCAGGTCGAGGTGGTCCTGGGTCAGGTTGGTGAACCCGGCGACGTCGAAGCGGACGCCGTCCACCCGGTGGAACTGCAGGGCGTGGGAGGAGACCTCCATGGACGCCGCCGTGATGCCGCGCTCGCGCATGAGCGCCAGCAGCGCGTGCACGTGCGGGGCCTCCGGGGTGGTGAGCCGGGAGGGGATCGACTCGTCGCCGGCGAGGATCTCGATGGTCCCGATCAGGCCCGTGCGCCGGCCCAGGGCGCGGAGCACCGAGTTGGTGAAGTAGGTCGTGGTCGTCTTGCCGTTGGTGCCGGTCACCGCGAACAGGGCCGGGGCGGTCCCGTCCTCCGGCCGGGAGCCGTAGACGCGTGCGGCGATCGCCCCCACGGACCGGCGGGGGTCCGGGGCCTCGACCACGGGCAGCCCGATGCCGGCGTCCCGGAGGATCGCGGCGCCCTCGGCGTCGGTGAGCACCGCGGCGGCGCCGGAGCGCTGGGCGGCCGCGCCGAAGCGGGCGCCGTGGGTGCGGGCGCCGGGCAGCGCCGCATAGAGGTCCCCGGGGCGCAGCTCCCGGGAGTCCAGGGCGATGCCGGTGACCTCCACCGCGCGGGACGGCGCCGTCCCGCCCGCGAGCCGGGCGGTCTCCGCGAGGCTCAGCGGCCGGGGGCGGGCGGGGCGCATCGTCTGCGCGTCGTGTCCCTGCTGGGCTGTCGCGTCCATCAACGTCCTTCGTGGTCTGGGCGGCGGGTGGGTGGTCCGCCGGGAGCGGGGGGCGGGCCCGGGGGGTGGCCGGGCACGGCGATATGGAAGTCTAGTCGCCCTCGTCGGCCCGCCGGGACGCCTCCGGGGCGGTCCCGCCGGTCCCGGCGGCCCCGGTCCCGGCCGCGGCGTCGGCCCCTGAACCGGCCTCGGTGCCGGCGGCGGGCCCCTCCTCGGCGTCGGCCGGGGCGTCCGCCCCGGTGCTGCCGTCCTCGGGTGCCTCGACGCCCGGCGGGGTGTCCACCGGCGCCGTCTGCTCGCTCTCGTCCTCCTCCGGATCGTCCGTGCGCAGCGGGATCCGCACGGGCTCGGTGGTGGAGGGCGGGACGTCGTAGTGGCGCAGCACCTGGCCCATGATCTTGCTGAAGGTGGGGGTGGTGCCGATCGCGCGGACGTCACCCTGGGGGCGCTGGAGCGTGACCGCCACGAGGTACTGGGGGTCCTCGACGGGGGCGACGCCCACGAAGGAGGTGGTGTACCCGTCGTAGCCGCCCTCCGGGCTGGGGGCCTCGGCGGTGCCGGTCTTGCCGCCCACCCGGTAGCCCTCCACGGCGGCCTCCTTGGCGCCGCCCTGGGTGACGGTGACCTCCATCATGTCGAGCACCTGCTCGGCCGTCTCCTCGGAGACGACCCGCTCGCCCTCGGGCCGCTCGACCGGGGTGCTGGTGCCGTCGGGGGCGACGACGGACTCGACGACCCGGGGCTCCACCTGGACCCCGCCGTTGCCGATGGCCTGGAAGATCGTCGCCGTGCGCAGCGGGGTCTGGGCGACGCCCTGGCCGAAGAGCACGGTGTACTGCTGGCGCACGTCCCACTGGTCCGCGCTCGTGAGGATGCCGGGCGACTCACCGGGCAGCTCGATGCCCGTGGTCTCGCCGACGCCGAAGCGCTGCATCCACTCGTGGCGCTGCTCCGGGGCGAGCTTGCCGCCGACCAGGACGGTGCCGGTGTTCATCGAGTCGGCGATGATCCCGGTGAACGTGCGCCGCTGCTCGCCGTGGTCGAAGGCGTCGGTGATCTTCTGCCCGTCGATCTCCAGGAACGGGGGCACAGTGATCTCCGTGCGGGGCGTGGCCACGCCCTCCTCCACGGCGGCCGCCGCGGTGAGGATCTTCTGGGTGGAGCCGGGTTCCACGGCCTGGGTGACGGCCCGCGCCCCCAGGTCCTCCGCCTCGGCGGAGCCGATGTCGTTGGGGTCCACGGTCGAGGAGTCGGCCAGCGCGAGCACCGCACCGTCCTCGATCCGCATGACCACGGCCGTGCCCCACTCGGCGTCCAGCTCCTCGGCGCGCTCGGTGACGGCCTGCTGGGCGAAGAACTGGACGTCGCTGTCGATCGACAGCTGCACCGAGGAGCCGTCCTCCACCGGGCTCTCCTCCTGGGGCGCCACCGGGATCCGCACGCCGTCGGCGCTGATCTCGAAGGTCCGGCTCCCGTCGGTGCCGCGCAGCAGCTCGTCCTGGGTCTGCTCGATCCCGCCGAGCGCCTCGTCGTCCCCGCCCATGAAGCCGACCACGCTGCCGCCCACCGGGCCGTTGGGGTAGATGCGGTCGGAGGACGGCTGCCCGTACACGTAGGGCAGGCCGAGCTCGCGCACGGTGTTCCACTGCTCGGGCGTGACCCCGCGGGCCACGTACTCGAACTGCTTGTCGCCGTCGAGGGCGTCCTTGACCTCGGTGTCCTCGAGCTCGAGGGCGTCGGCGAGCTGGTACACCGCCTGCGTGGGGGTCACGGTCTCGGTGGTGCCGTCGGCCAGGGGACGCTCGAACTCGCGCACCAGGGACTGGTCGACCGTGACGTCGTAGCGCTGGAGCGTGCGGGCCAGGACGTTGCCGTGGGTGTCGCGGATCTCACCGCGCAGCGCGGGCACCACCTCCGTTCGGGACCGCTCGCCGGCGGCGGCCTCGGCCCGGCCGGCGACGTCGAAGCCCTGCACCCACACGAGCCGGATCCCGAGAACCACGAGCAGGCCGAGCACGAGGACCACTCCGATGTGGCTGCGTCCGATGCCGCGGGCGCGGGGGGCGTCGGACGTCGAGCGTGCGCGTGCCACGTGTCTGCCTCGTTCCTGGTTGCGACTGGGAGATGTCCGGGGGGCTGCTGCCGGCGGGGGCGGGGGCCGGTGGCCCGGTCACTCCCCGGGCGTGCGCTGCGGCGGGGCCGCGAGGGAGCCGCCCTCCGCGTCCGCGGCGCCGGCCGGCGCGGCGTCCTCGCGGGCGCTGCGCTCGGCGTCCTCCCGCTCCTGCGCCGCCTTCTCCCGCTCGCGGTCCTCGGCGCGCTGGGCGGCACGGTCCGCGGCCTCGGAGCCGGTCTGGTGGGCGTGGTCGACCAGGATCTCGTGGTTCTCCTGGGGCTGCGCGGGCATGGGGTCGCCCTCGACGGTCCCGTTCGTGACGTCGACCGTGCCCGAGTCCTGCGCGGGGACCATGCCGAGGTCCGTCGCCATCACCGCAAGGTTCTGCGGGGCGTTGTAGAACTCGAGGTCCTGGGTGAGCGCCTCGTTCTGCTGGCTGAGGGCCTGCTCCTGGGCGCGCAGCTCCACGAGCCGGTACTGGCCCCCGGAGATCTGGATGTTCAGCACCAGGATCGAGGCCAGCGCCACCACGAGCGCCACCAGGCTGAGCACCACGGTGGAGAACCGCTGCCGGCGTGCCCGGCCCGGGACCACGGACAGCGGGGCCCGGGTCGACCCGGCCCGCTCCTCGGCGGGCGGCGCCGGGTCGCTCAGCTGGCGGGCGGAGGTGCCCTCCACCGGCGGACGCTGCCCGCGCCGCCCGGCCCAGGCGCCGATGCCCGTGCGCTGGGAGGTCGGGCGGACGGGGCGTCGCTGGAGTCCGGTTCCGCTCATGCCGTGTACCTCTGCGCGTTCTGTGCTGTGGGGGGGACGTGCTCTCGGATGCGCTCCACCGCGCGCAGGCGCGCGGAGGCGGCACGGGGGTTCTCGTCGATCTCCCGGGGGGTGGGGGTCTCCGTCCCGCGGGTCAGGACCCGCAGGGTGGGCTTGTGCTGGTCGAGCTCCACGGGGAAGCCCTTCGGCGCCGTCGAGGCGGCTCCGCGGGCGAAGGCCTGCTTGACGATCCGGTCCTCGAGGGAGTGGTAGCTCATGGCCACCACGCGCCCGCCCACGGGCACTGCGTCCAGTGCGGCGGGGATCGCCCGGCGCAGCACGTCGAGCTCCTCGTTGACCTCGATCCGCAGCGCCTGGAAGGTCTGCTTCGCGGGGTGGCCCTTGCGGTGCTGGGCACCCTGCGGCACGGCCCCGCGGACGACCTCGACGAGCTCGCCCGTGGTCCGCAGCGGGGTCCTGGCCCGCTGCGCCACGATCGCGCGGGCGATCCGACCGGCGAAGCGCTCCTCGCCCCAGTCCCGCAGGATCCGGCGCAGGTCCTCTTCGCTGTAGTCGTTGACCACGTCCTGGGCCGTGACGGGCGCGGTGGAGTCCATGCGCATATCCAGGGGCGCGTCGTAGGAGTAGGCGAAGCCGCGCTCGCGCTCGTCGAGCTGCAACGAGGAGACCCCGAGGTCGAAGAGCACCGCGTCCGCGTGGTCGAACCCGTGCCGGCCGAGGGCCTCCGGGATCCGGTCGTAGGTCGTGTGCACGGGGTGGAACCGGTCGCCGAACGGGGCGAGCCGCGCGCCGGCCAGTGCGTGGGCCTGCGGGTCCCGGTCGATCGCCACCAGCTGCAGGCCGGGGAAGCGCCGCAGCAGCGCCTCGGAGTGACCGCCCATGCCCATCGTCGCGTCCACCGCCACGGCGCCGTCCTCGCCGAGCGCGGGAGCCATCAGGTCCAGGCACCGTTCGAGCAGCACGGGAACGTGGAGCTGCTCGGCTGGGCGTTGCGCCATGGGCCCTCTCTTCGGCGGTCGACGGTGGATCGGTCTTCGGTGGCCGGCGCCGGGTCGACGCCGTGGTGCGGCGGCGGGCCTTCCAGGATCAGAACCCCATCCGCTGGCCGTCCCTCGAATCCGGCCTGGCTCAGGGGAAGGTGAGTCAGGACGGTGACGGCTGTGCGGCTGGAGATCTCATCCGGGAAGCGGCTCCGCGTGCTCCGCGGTGGTCTCGGCGGCCCTGCGCTCAGAAGAGCCCGGGCACCACTTCCTCCTCGGTCTCGGAGAAGACGGCCTCCTTCTCGTTCAGGTAGTCGTTCCACGCCTGGGCGTCCCAGATCTCCGCCCGGGTGCCCGCGCCGATGACGGCGAGCTCCCGGCCCAGCCCGGCGTAGTCCCGCAACGGCGGCGGTATGGTGACTCGGCCCTGCTTGTCCGGGACCTCGTCCGAGGCGCCCGAGAGAAAGACCCGGATGTAGTCCCTGGCCTGCTTCGAGGACAGCGGTGCCGCCCTCAGCTGCTCGTGGACCCGCTCGAACTCGCGGACGCTGAACACGTAGAGGCACCGTTCCTGACCGCGGGTCAGCACGAGTCCCTCCGCCAGTTCCTCCCGGTACTTCGCCGGCAGGATCAGGCGGCCCTTCTCGTCGAGACGGGGTGAGTACGTTCCGAGAAACATGCTCACCGCCTCTCCAGCCCGAGAGTTCTCCCAGATCCATCTCTTCGCCCCACTTTACTCCACTTCACTCCCCGGTCAACGAACGCAGGGCCCGGGCGCCGCGGCGTGGCGCGGCGCCCGGGCGCCGCGACGGGCGTCGCCCCAGGTGGGCACGATGGCGCCGCGGCGGCCGGCGGCGGGGAGGAGCGTGGAGGACACCCCGGGCCCGCGGTGCGGGGCGCCGGCACCGGGCGTCGGGGAGCGCGGTGGAGGACGCCGCGGCCCGCGGCACCGGGCGCCGGCGGAGGGGTGCGGGGAGGAGAGTGGAGGACGCCGCGGTGCGGGCTGCGGGGAGGACGGTGGAGGAACGCTCCCCGGACGTTCCCGGGGTGCGGCCGGGGTGCGGCCGCGGCACCTCCAGGGCATGAAAAAGCTCCCCGGCGGTGCACCGGGGAGCTGATCGGACCCTGCAGACCGCCGTGCGGCAGCAGGGTGGGGGGAGGTGGAGGGGCCGGTCGGGTCGGTCCGAGCGGGCGGCGCCCTGCGGTCGGCTCCGGGTCCGGGCGGGGCCGGTCAGGTGGACGGGCCCCCGGAGTTGCGCTGGTCCCAGCGCTCCTCGAGGTTCTGCAGGAAGGGCGACGAGCGGCGGGGCGGGCCGCCCTTGCCGGGCTCCCCGCCGGGGCGCGGCTTGCCGGAGCGCAGCGTGGCGACGTAGACACCCGCGCCCATCACGACGAAGCCCAGGACCCCGACCAGGATGGAGTCGATGACGACCCCGCCCAGGAGGACGAGCAGGCCGACGACGGCGATCACGATCCCGAGGACGATGTTGCGGGTGGAAGCACCCCTGACGGCGCGGGACCCCATGTTCGTCACGAACCTCGGGTCGTCCGCGTGGAGCTGCTTCTCGAGCTGCGCCAGGAGCTGTTGCTCGTGCTCGGACAGTGGCACGGTATGCCTCCTCATCCTTCGGGTGCGGATTCCCCGGCTGTTCCGGCGCCGCCTGCTACCAGGATAGACCGTCGGGTGCTGATTTGGCACCGCGCACACGGCTGTCAACAGCCTCCGAGTTGCCCTCCGGACTCCGGGGTGCGGGAGGCAGGAGACGGGCGGGGCCGAGGCGCTCGGCGCCGAAGCGGGCGTGCACCCGGTCCATGGCCTGCTCGGCGGCCCCCCACTCCTCCTCGCGGCCGTCCAGGCTCAGCTGCAGGGCGTCCGTGGCGGGCTCCAGCCGCTCGGCGCGGATGCCGATGAGCCGGACCGGCTGGGGCCGGTCCCCGAGCTCCTCGAGCAGGCCCACGCCGTGCTCGAGGAGGTCGTGGGCGGACGTGAAGGGATGCTGCAGGGTCCGCGACCGGGTGATGGTCGTGAAGTCCGCCCAGCGCACCTTGAGCCCCACCCGGCGGGCGCGCAGACCCTGCCGGCGCAGCCGCGAGGCGGTCCGGTGGCTGAGCCGCAGGAGGGTCTCGTGCAGCACGCGGTCGTCCGCGACGTCCCGGGGGAAGGTCTCCTCCGCGCCCACGCTCTTCTCCTCGCGGACCGGTTCGACGGGGCGGGGGTCCCGTCCGTTGGCGAGCTCGTGCAAGTGGTGGCCGGCCGCCCGTCCGACCAGGCGGGTCAGCATCGGCACGGGGGCGGCCGCGAGGTCCCCCACGCTCCTGAGCCCCGCGCCGGTGAGCGTCTCGGCCGTGCGCCCGCCGACGCCCCACAGCGCCGAGACCGGCAGCTCCGCCAGGAACGCGACGGTGTCCTCGGGCTGGACGAGCAGCAGGCCGTCCGGCTTGGAGCGGGTGGAGGCGATCTTCGCGACGGTCTTGTTGGCGCCGATCCCCACGGAGGCGGTCAGTCCCAGCTCGTCCCGCACACGGGCCCGCAGGCCGCGGGCGATGCCCACGGGCGGGCCGAGCCGCCGGACCGCTCCGGCGACGTCGAGGAAGGCCTCGTCCACGCTGATCTGCTCGACACGGTCGGTGATCTCCCGGAACATGGCCATGACCCGGCGGGAGTAGGCGTCGTAGGCGTCCCGGTGGGGCTCGAGCAGGACGGCCCGGGGGCACATCGCCCGGGCCCTTGCCAGGGGCATGCCGGAGCGGACGCCGAACGCCCGGGCCTCGTAGGACGCGGAGAGGACGACGGAGCGTCCGCCCGACCCGGCCACGATGACGGGCCTGCCGCGCAGCCCAGGGGCCGCGAGCAGCTCCACGCCGACGTAGAACATGTCCATGTCGACGTGCAGCACGGCGCACTGCCGCCAGCGCTCCAGCCGGTCCCTCGGCGTCTCGGTCACCGCGTCCTCCTCCCGGGTCCGGCACAGCTTAGCCCTCGGCGCGGACATCCCGGCCGCGGTGCGGGCCCCGGCCCGGGCGGAGCGCCCCGGTCCGCTCACCGGGCCTTCGATAGGCTGGGGCGGACATCGCGGACGACCGGCAGAGGGCGTCCGCCGCCGCCCCGAGTCCGAGGTCGATCCGCCCATGACGTGCCCGCCCCTCCCGCACCACCCCGACGCCCCCGCCGGCACCGCGCCGCAGGCCCGGCCCGAGGACGCCTTCCGCGCCGAGGACGAGCGGTTCGTGGCGCGGCTGCACGCGGAGCTGGAGGAGTTCTTCGGCCGGCAGCGAGCGGTCCTGGGCGGCATCTCGGCGGACGCCCTCCCGCTGCTGGACGCCGTCGTCGCGCTCTCCGCCGGCGGCAAGCGGCTGCGGGCGCGGCTGTGCTACTGGGGCTGGCGGGCGGCGGGCGGCGACCCGGAGGACCCGGCCGTGGTCCGGGCCGGGGCGGCGCTCGAGCTCTTCCAGTCCGCCGCGCTCATCCACGACGACGTCATCGACCGCTCCGACACCCGCCGCGGCGCCCCCAGCGTGCACCGCCGCTTCGAGTCCGTGCACGCGGACCGGGGCTGGGCCCTGGACGGTCCGGCCTTCGGCGTGGCCGCCGCGATCCTCTCGGGCGACCTGTGCCTGTCCTGGAGCGAGCAGTCGTTCGCCGCGGCCACCACCACGGCGCCCGGCGGCCACCGCGCACGGGCGGTCTTCGACCTCATGCGCTCCGAGGTGATGGCCGGGCAGTACCTCGACGTGCAGGGCGAGGTCGCCGGCGGGGGCCAGGACCGCGACGGCGCGGTGCAGCGGGCCCTGGACGTCATCCGGTACAAGTCGGCGAAGTACTCGGTGGAGCACCCCGTGGTGCTCGGCGCCGCCCTGGCCGGGGCGCCGGAGCCGGTCCTGGAGCGCTGCTCCGCGTTCGCGCTGCCCCTGGGCGAGGCGTTCCAGCTGCGCGACGACGTCCTGGGCGTGTTCGGCGATCCCGCGGCCACGGGCAAGCCCGCCGGCGACGACCTGCGCGAGGGCAAGCGGACGGTGCTCGTCGGCTACGTCCGCACGCTCGGCAGCGAGGCGCAGATCGCGCGGCTCGAGGACGCCCTGGGCCGGCCGGAGCTGACGGAGGAGGACGTCGAGGAGCTCCGCTCGCTCATCACGGCGTGCGGCGCCCTGGGCTCCACGGAGGAGCTCATCGAACGGCTCAGCGGGGAGGCGTTCACCGCGCTGGACCGGCTCGGGGCCGACGCCGTGCCGATGGCCGCGCTGCGCGGCCTCGCGACGGCTGCGGTCCGCCGCTCGTCCTGAGTCCGGCGCGCCGGTCAGGAGCGGGTCACCAGGCCAGGGCCTGCGCCCGGCGGCGGATCTCCGTCTTGCGCCCGTCCCGCAGCGCGTCGACGGGACGGCCCGGCAGGGACTCGTCCTCGGTGAACAGCCACGTGATCGCCTCGACGTCGGTGAAGCCGGAGTCCCGCAGGACCGCCACCGTGCCCTTCAGCGAGTCGACCACGGCGCCGTCCAGCAGGAAGGCGGCCGGCACCCGGCGGATGCTGTCGTGCGGGTTGCGGACGGCGAGGAGCGTCCCGTCGTCGACGAGGCCGTGGACGCGGGTGACCACGAGGCCGAGCTGCTCGGCGACGTCGGGCAGGGGCAACCACTCCTGGACGAGACCGTCCAGGCGGTCGAACTCCTCGGTGCTGATTCCGGATGTGTTCTTCACGCCCCCAGAGTGCCACGTCCGCCGGTGCCCGTGCCACGCGGGCCCGCCACGGTATGCTCGACCCGCGGAGCCGGCTGAGACCTCCGCACCTTCCCCGATCAGCGTCAGAGAGTTACTTCATGCCGTATCCCCCCGACAGCGACACGACCGACCCGAACGACGCACCGCGCTCCACCACCGCCGAGACCACTGCCGAGACCTCCGCCGAGGCCTCCGGGCGGCAGGACGACCGCTCCGCCGGCTGGGCGCGCCGCGCCCGGACGGGGTCGGCGGTCACCGCCGTCGCCGCCCTCGCCGCCCTGGGCGGGGGCACCGTGGCCCACGCCGCCCCCGCCCAGACGGCCCAGGTGGCCTCGGCGCCCCTGCTCGCCGGCCAGAAGACGACGAAGACCCCCGTGCACACCGTGTCCCCCGGGGACTCCCTGTGGGCGGTCGCCCAGCGCCACGGCGTGGCCGTGGACGAGCTCATGCGGTGGAACGACCTCTCCGGCGCGGCGCTGCTGCTGCCCGGGCAGGAGCTGCGCCTCTCCGGCGGGGCGGCCCCGGCGGCCGAGCCTTCGAAGAAGCCGGCCCCGCCCGCGGCGGAGCCGCCCCGGACGGAGCACGTGGTGCGCTCGGGCGACTCGCTGTGGAGCATCTCGCAGACGCGCGGGGTGTCGGTCCAGTCGCTCCTCGACGGCAACGACCTCACGGTGAACTCGCTGCTGCGCCCGGGCCAGCGGCTGTCGGTCTCGGAGCCGGCCCCCGAGACCGTGCGGACCGCCCAGGCCCCTGCCCCCGAGCGGGCCGAGCAGCCCCGGCCGGCGCCCGCGCGCGCCGTCGGCGACACCTTCCTGGGCCGCACGTACGAGGACGGGGTGGTGGACTCCGCCAACCGCCACCACGAGCAGCTCGCCGCCCGCCCCGCGCCCTCGCGCGAGGAGATGCGCCGGCTCGTCCACGACACCGCCGTGCGGATGGGCGTGGACCCGGCGCTCGCCCTGGCGCACGCCCACCAGGAGTCGGGCTTCGACCACCGGGCCGTGTCCCCCGCGGACGCCGTGGGCACCATGCAGGTCATCCCGGACGCCGGGGACTGGGCCTCGGGACTCGTGGGCCGGGAGCTCGACCTGCTCGACCCGCAGGACAACGTCACCGCCGGCGTGGCCATCATCCGGCAGCTGGGCCGCGCCGCGCCCAGCACCGACGTGGCCATCGCCGCGTACTACCAGGGCCTGCACGGGGTGAAGAAGTACGGGATGTACGACGACACCAAGCAGTACGTCAAGAGCGTCAAGACGCACCGCAAGCGGTTCGGACCGTGACCTGCGACCCAGCCTGCGCACAGCGCCCCGCCCTAGGCTGATCCCGTGCAGCACGCGCTCCCCGACCACCTGACCGGGACCGTCCTCGAGGGCCGCTACGAGCTGGGTCCGCGGATCGCCCGTGGTGGCACCGCCACCGTGTACCGGGCGGTGGACACCCGCCTGCAGCGCGTCGTGGCGGTCAAGCTCATGCACGCCCACCTGGCCGAGGACCCGGCCGCGGCGGACCGGTTCGTGCGGGAGGCCCGGTCGGCGGCGCGGCTGTCCCATCCCCACGTGGTCTCCGTGCTCGACCAGGGCCACGCCCCGGACGGGGTGCCGTACCTGGTCATGGAGCACGTGGCGGGCTCGACGCTGCGGGACCTCCTGCGCCGGCGCGGCGCCCTGCCCCCGGGCGAGGCGCTCGGGCTGCTGGAACCGGTCCTCGACGGGCTGGCGGCGGCCCACCGCGAGGGCCTGGTGCACCGCGACGTGAAGCCGGAGAACGTGCTGATCTCCGCCGCCGGCCGGGTGACCGTCGCGGACTTCGGTCTCACCCGCGCCGTCGACCAGCACACGGCGACCGGAACGGTGCTGGGCACGGTCGGCTACGCCTCGCCGGAGCTCGTCACGGGGCAGCGGGTCGACACCCGCGCGGACGTGTACTCGGCCGGGATCCTGCTCTTCGAGCTCCTGGCCGGCCGCCGTCCCTTCGAGGGCGGTCCGCTGGCCGTGGCCCGCGCCCACGCGGACGGCGCCGTCCCGGACCTGCGCACCCTCGATCCCGGTCTCCCGGCCGGTGTGGCGCGGCTGGTCGCCCGGGCCACGGCACGGGAGCCGGAGCGGCGTCCGCCCGACGCCGGCAGCTTCCTCGACGAGCTCCGGTCGGTCCGGGCGGGTCTGCGGCCCGCGGAGCTCGACCGCCCCCCGGGACCCGGCGCCGCCCGCGGCACCCCGGCCGTGCCGGCTCCGGACGCCGCGGCCACGGCGGCCCTGGACCCCGCGGTCGGACCCACCGCGGCCCTCGGGGCGGGCGCCCCCACGGAAGCCCTCGGCCGAACCGCTCCCACGGAAGCCCTCGGCCGAACCGCTCCCACGGAGGCCCTCGGTTCGAGCGGCACCACGGAGACCATCGGCCGGGACGCCCCCACCGAGACCCTCGGCCGGGACGCTCCCACGGAGGCGTTCGGCCCGGCGGCCGGCCGGACCGGGGTGCCGGGTCCGCACGCCGCGACCCTGGGAGCGGCTGGGGCCGGGGCCCCGGCGGTCTCCGGCCGGCCGCTGCCGGCGCGGACCTCGAGCGGCTCCTCCGACCCCTGGCGGCCCGAGGTCGAGCTGCGGCCCACCCGGCCCCTGCACGCGGCGGGGACGCTGGCCCTGGTCGCGCTCGCGGTGGCCGGGGCGGCATTCCTGGGCTGGCTCCTGGGCTCCGGTCCGGGCGGGACCGTGAGCGTGCCGGACGTGCGGGGAGCGGGTCCGGAGCTCGCCGAGCAGTACCTGGCCGGGGCCGGTCTGGGCAACGTCGCCGTGCACGAGACCGCGGACCCGGTGGCCCCCGCCGGCACCGTGCTCGGCACCGACCCGGAGGCCGGGGCCACGGTGCGCTCCGCGGAGCAGGTCGTCCTGCTGGTCTCGACCGGTCCCGTGCGGACCACCGCGCCCGACGTCACCGGGATGTCGGAGGAGGACGCCCGGGCGCGCCTCGAGGACGCCGGGCTGGCGGCCGGCACCCGGAGCCCGGTCGCCGACGACGCCGCCGCCGGGACGGTCGTGGGCCAGCACCCGGAGGCGGGCGAGGCGGTGGCCGAGGGGTCGGCCGTGGACCTCGCCGTCTCCCTCGGGGCCCGCGCCGACTCCGCGCCCGGGGTGCTGGGCAGGCCCGTGGACGAGGCGGTCCGGCTCCTCGCGGAGGCGGGGTTCGCGGCGCGGGTCGAGGAGAGCCTCGGCGCCCCCTTCGGCTACGTGGTGGCCCAGACGACGGACGGGGCCGAGGTCGTCCTCACCGTCGTCTGAGCGGACGGCAGGAACGGCCCCGGCCCCGTCGGCCGGTCCCGCGCTCAGCGGCGGGAGAGGTAGCCCGCCACGAGGAACGCGATCTCCAGGGACTGCATGTGGTTCAGGCGCGGGTCGCACAGCGACTCGTAGCGGTCCTGGAAGGAGGACTCGTCGACGGGGTCGGCGCCGCCGAGGCACTCCGCGACGTCGTCGCCCGTCATCTCCACGTGGATGCCGCCGGGGAAGGAGCCGATCGCCTCGTGCACCTCGAAGAAGCCGCGGACCTCGTCCACGACGTCGTCGAAGTTTCGGGTCTTGTACCCGGACGGCAGGGACACGGTGTTGCCGTGCATGGGGTCGGTGACCCACACGACCTTGGCGCCGGAGCGCTCCACGGCCTCGACGAGCGGGGGCAGCTTCTCCCGGATGTTCTTCGCGCCCATGCGGGTGATGAAGGTGAGCCGTCCGGGCTCGCGCTCCGGGTCGAGCTTGTCGATGAGCGCCAGCGCGTCGTCCCCGGTCGTCTTGGGGCCGAGCTTCACGCCGATCGGGTTGCGCAGCCGGGAGAGCAGGTCCACGTGGGCGCCGTCGAGCTCCCGGGTGCGCTCGCCGATCCACAGGAAGTGCCCGGACGTGCCGTACGGGAGGTGGGTGCGGGAGTCGATGCGGCTCAGCGCGCGCTCGTAGTCCAGCAGCAGGGCCTCGTGGCCGGCGTAGAACTCCGTGGTGCGCAGGGCGTCGAAGTCCGCGCCGCACGCGTCCATGAACTTCACGGCCCGGTCGATCTCGCGGGCGAGCGACTCGTACCGGGCGTGGGCCGGGTTCGTGGTGAAGCCCATGTTCCAGGCGTGCACGAGGCGCAGGTCCGCGAACCCGCCCGTGGTGAAGGCCCGGATGAGGTTCAGGGTCGAGGCCGAGGTGTGGTAGCCGCGCACCATCCGCCGCGGGTCGTGGACCCGGGACTCCTCGGTGAAGTCGAAGCCGTTGACCATCTCGCCGCGGAACGTCGGCAGCGTCGTGCCGTCGCGGGTCTCGTCGTTGGACGAGCGGGGCTTCGAGAACTGCCCGGCCATCCGGCCCATCTTCACCACGGGCATGGACGCGCCGTAGGTGAGCACCACGGCCATCTGCAGCAGCGTCTTGACCCGGGCGCTGATCCGGTCGGCGGTGGCGCCCTCGAAGGTCTCGGCGCAGTCCCCGCCCTGCAGGAAGAACGCCCGGCCGTTGGCGACCTCGGCCAGACGGTCGCGCAGCTTGTCCACCTCCCCCGCGAAGACGAGGGGCGGGACCGCGTTGAGCTCGGCGATCGAGGCGGCGAAGTCGGGGTGGTCGCGCCAGGTCGGCTGCTGGTCGGCGGCCAGCTCGCGCCAGTCGTCCAGCCCCGGGTAGTCGGCCGCAGAGGGCACCGGGGAGGCGAGGTTGCGGAGGCTGTCGGGAACGGTGAAGTCGAGCATCATGTCTTCCTATGTCTCGTCCGGGGCGGGGCCGGGCGCGGGATCAGGGTGCGGTGGGCCGCGGGGTGTCGTCGTCAGCGGCGCCGGGACGGTCGCGGTGGGCGATGGAGTCCGCGGTCCGGCGGGCGGTGTGGGCGGCGCTGCGCGCCTTGTCCTTGGCGTTGCCCACGAGCTCCGCCGCGGCCTGCTTGGTCTCCTGGCGCTTCTGCTCGGCGAGCCGCTTCTTGTGCTCCGAGGCGTAGACGTCCACGTAGACCTGGCCGGAGAGGGCCTGGATCGCGTGCATGATCTCGTCGGTGACCTCGCGGAGCAGGGCGTGCTCACCCTGCCGGCCCCGGTAGCGGGAGAAGTCGAGGGGCTCGCCGAAGATCGTGGTGACCCGGGCGCTGCGGCGGGGCAGCGGGAGCCTGGTCCCGATCGGCTGGACCTTGTCGGTGCCGACCATGGCGATCGGGACGACCGGGGCCCCCGTCTCGAGCGCGAGCCGGGCCACCCCGATCTTGCCCTTGTACATGCGGCCGTCCGGGGAGCGGGTGCCCTCCGGATAGATCCCGAGCAGCTCGCCCTCCAGCAGCTTGCGGCCGCCGTTGCTCAGGGACTTCGCGCTGGCCCGGCCCCCGGAGCGGTCCATGGGGATCTGGTTGATGGCGCGGAAGAACGCGGCCATCACCCTGCCCTTGACGCCGGGGCTGTTGAAGTAGTCGGACTTCGCCAGGAAGTACACCTGCCGGGGCACGGCCACGGGCATGAACACCGAGTCGGAGACGGAGAGGTGGTTGCTCGCGAGGATGGCCGGGCCCTCCTCGGGCACGTGCTCCAGGCCGCGCACCTCGGGACGGAAGGCGACGTTGATCAGGGGGCCGACGACGTAGCGCTTCAGAAACATGTAGACCATGTGGGAGGGGACTCCTTCGTGCTGATCGGGATGTCGCGAGGGTCCGTGCCGCTCGGACCGGGTCCGGCCTCCGGTATTCTCTCACGTCCGCACGGGCACCCGCGCCGGTCCGCCCGCCGACGGCGCCCGCCCTGACATCATGGACGCATGACGCCACCCGTCGAGGACCAGCACCTGCCCGCCCCCTCCGCGACCGTCGGGCCCGCCGCCGCGGACGATCCCGGCGCGCCCTTCCACCATCCGGCCGACGGGCCCGCGGGCGCGCTCGTGCTGCACGGCTTCACCGGCGTCCCGTTCAGCGTCCGCCCCTGGGGCCGGGCGCTGCACGCGGCGGGCGCCGACGTCGTCGGGCCCGTGCTGCCCGGCCACGGCACCCGCTGGGAGGACCTCGCCGGCGTCCGCTGGGAGCAGTGGCGCGACCACGCGGCCGAGCACGTGCAGCGGCTGCGGGCCCGGCACGACGTGGTGGTGGTGTGCGGGCTGTCCATGGGCGGGGCGCTCGCCCTGCACCTCGCCGCGACCCTGCCCGTCGACGGGGTCGTGGCCCTGAACCCGGCGCTGTCCCTCGTCAGCCGCACGGCCAGGCTCGCCCCGGCCCTGCACCGCGCGGTGCCGTCCGTGCCGGGCGTGGGGGACGACATCAGCCTCCCGGGCGTCACCGAGCACGCCTACCCGCGCACGCCCGTGGCGGGCGTCGCCGAGCTGGGCCGGTTCATGACCCGGACCCGGAGGATGCTGCCCGCGGTCACCGCCCCGGTCCTGGTGCTGCGCTCGCTGCACGACCACGTGGTGTCGGACGCCTCGCACCTGCACGTGCTGCGCCGGGCCGGCGGGGACGTGGAGCTGGTGCGGCTGGCGGAGAGCTTCCACGTGGCCACCCTGGACCGGGAGGCGGACGTGGTCGCGGCGCGGTCCGTGCGCTTCCTGGAGGACCTGCTGGCGGGCCGCAGCCCGGTCACCGCGAGACCGTTGCGCCCCGCCTCCCGGGGGGACCGGCGATGAGTGCGGGCCCGGGGACGCCGGGCGGCGCCGGGCACGGCCCCGAGGACGAGTGGAGCCGGATCGTGTCGGACCTCGAGGACGTGCGCCGGGCCGGGGACCGGCACCTCGCCGGGCCCCGGGACTGGTCCCCCGAGGACGCCGGAGCAGAGGCTGCCGGGGCAGAGGGCGCCGGGGAGCCGGAGGACGCGGGGGACGACGACGCGCCCTACTCCCCCGACCCCGGGCCGGTCACGCAGGGACTCAGCGGCGGGGCACTGCTGTCCTGGACCGTGCTGGTCGGGGTGCCCGTGCTGCTGGTGGTGCTCTCCCTCCTGCCCGGCTCCCTGCCGTGGTGGGCCATCGTGGGCGGCCTGGTCGCCGTGGTCGGGGCCATCGGCCACCTGCTGCGGTCCCTGCCCGACGACCGCGACGAGCTGGACGACGGCGCCCGCGTCTGACGGGGTTTGCGTGAGCCAATTCACTAGACTGGAGCGGACGGCCCACCGACCCCGATCCGAGGAGAACCCCATGCGCCACGTCGCGACCGACGCCCTCGTGGACCCACCGGCCCACAGCCGCATCACCGACTTCCTGCTCATGCAGGCGGGCCAGGACGAGGATCCGCACCTGTACACCGTCCTGGGGCCGGAGGGGGCCGCCCGCGAGGTGCGCGCCCGGGAGTTCCTCGCCGCCGTGCAGGGTGTGGCCAAGGGTCTCGTGGCCGCGGGGATCGAGCCCGGGGACCGGGTGGGCATCCTCAGCCGGACGCGCTACGAGTGGACCCTCGCAGACCTCGCGATCTGGTACGCCGGCGCCGTGCCCGTCCCCGTCTACGACTCGTCCTCGGCGCAGCAGATCGCCTGGATCATGGGCGACTCCGACGCCAAGGCCGTGTTCGTCGAGACGCAGGCCCTCGAGGACTCCGTGCTCGCCGCCTCGCGGGAGACGCCGTTCCGCGCCGCGGAGAACGTCTGGCGCCTGGACGGCACCGGCACGGGCCTCGACGAGCTCGCGCGCGCCGGCGCGGACGTGCCGGACGAGGAGCTCGAGGCCCGCCGCACGTCGCGCGGGCTCGAGGACGTCGCCACGATCATCTACACCTCGGGGACCACCGGACCGCCCAAGGGGTGCGAGCTGACGCACGGGAACTTCGTGCGGCTGTGCGAGAACACGACCCTGGTCGTCGAGGACATCATCCACCCGGGCGCCCGGACGCTCCTGTTCCTGCCGCTGGCCCACGTCTTCGCCCGCTTCGTGGAGGTGATCGCCCTCTACTCCGGGACCGTCCTGGCCCACACCCCGGACGTGAAGAACCTGATGGCGGACCTCGGGGCCTTCCGGCCCACGTTCATCCTGGCCGTCCCGCGCGTGTTCGAGAAGATCTACCAGAGCGCCCGCCTCAAGGCCGAGAAGGCCGGCGGGGCGAAGTCCCTGATCTTCGAGCGCGCGGTGACCACGGCCGTCGCGTACTCGAAGGCCGGTCAGGACGGGCGGGTCCCGCCGCTCCTGCGCGCGCGCCACGCCCTCTACGACCGGCTCGTGTACTCGAAGCTGCGGGACGCGATGGGCGGGGAGGTCACGCACGCCGTCTCGGGCGGCGCCGCCCTCGGCACCCGGCTGGGCCACTTCTTCAACGGGATCGGCGTGTACGTCGTGGAGGGCTACGGGCTCACGGAGACCACGGCCCCGATCGCCGTCAACACCCCGGAGATCGGCAAGATCGGCACCGTGGGACTGCCGCTGCCGGGCAACGAGGTGCGGATCGGCGAGGACGGGGAGGTCCTGGTCCGGGGCACCCACGTCATGCGCGGCTACCACGGGCGGGAGGACCTCACCGCCGAGGCCTTCGAGGACGGGTGGTTCCGCACCGGCGACCTCGGCTCGCTCGACGAGGACGGCGCCCTCACCCTCACCGGCCGGAAGAAGGAGATCATCGTCACCGCCGGCGGCAAGAACGTGGTCCCCAACGTGCTGGAGGACCCCATCCGCGCCTCGGCCCTGGTCTCCCAGGTCATGGTGGTCGGGGACAACCGGCCGTTCGTGGCCGCCCTCGTGACCCTCGACCAGGACGTGCTCCCCGCCCGCCTGGAGCTGATGGGCCTGGACCCCGCGATGCCGGTGGCGGAGGCCGCCCGGCACCCGAAGGTCGTCGAGCACGTCCAGGACATCGTCACCCGGGCGAACCAGGCGGTCTCCCGCGCGGAGAGCATCCGGGCCTTCGAGATCCTCGACGTCGACTGGACGGAGGCCTCCGGGCACCTGACCCCGTCCATGAAGATCAAGCGGGCCAGGATCGCCCAGGACTTCGCGGACCGGATCGAGGAGATCTACTCGCGCCCCGCCCCCGATCCGGCCGCGGCCCCCGTCACCCCGGCGGAGCGGATCAAGGAGAAGCTCTCCCACGCGCACCTGCCGGGCCGCGGCTGACCCCGGGCCGGCCGGCGGCCGGTGGGATCACCGGCCGCCGACGAGGGCCCCCGGGGACAGCGGTGAGTGCTCGGGGACGTCGAGGCCCAGCAGGGCGTTCTCGACGACCTCGCTCAGGGCGGGGTGGATCCAGTACTGGCCGCGCGCCATCGTGTGCGCGTCGAGGCCGAAGGACATGGCCTGCACCAGCGGCTGGATGAGCAGGGAGGCCTCCTCCCCGATCAGGTGCGCGCCCAGGAGGCGACCGGTGCCCTTCTCCGCAATCAGCTTGCACAGCCCCGTGCGATCCTCCATGGCCCACCCGTAGGCCGTGGCCCCGTAGTCCTGCACCTTGACGGTGATCTCGCTGCCCTGCTCGACCGCCCACTGCTCGGCCTCCTGCTGCGTCATGCCGACGGAGGCGATCTGCGGGCTGGTGAACACGGCGGAGGGCACGAACCGGTGGTCGGTGGCCCGGAGGTCGCCGGGGTGCAGGAGGTTGTGCTGCACCGTGCGGGCCTCGGCGTTGGCCACGTGCTTGAGCTGGTAGGGCGAGCTGATGTCGCCCAGCGCCCACACGCCCTCGACGGGGCGGCCCCCGGAGAGGGCGCGCTGGTGCTCGTCGACGGCCAGCAGCCCGTCCGGCCGCACGTCCAGCCCGCCCGCCCGGGCGTCGAGCACGTCGGTGTTCGGCTGCCGGCCCGTGGCCACCAGCACCACGTCCGCGGGCAGGCGCATGACGAGCTCCGGGTCCTGCGGGTCGCGGAAGGTGACCATCACGGCGCACTCGTCGCCGTCCCACTCCTCGACCTCGCTCAGCGACCAGCCCGTCTCCAGCTTCCACTGCCGGGAGGCCTCGCGGGCGAACCGCTCGGCGATCTCCGGGTCGTGGTAGCGCAGGATCCGGTGCGAGCGGTTGACCTGGGTGACGCGCGCGCCGAGGCTGGAGAAGACGTGGGCGAACTCGGCGCCGATGTAGCCGCCGCCGACCACCACCACGCGGCGGGGCATCTCCTCGATGCGCATCACCGTGTCCGAGGTGTGCACCTGGGGCAGGTCGATCCCGGGGATCTCCGGCCGCACCGGGCGCGAGCCGGAGACCACCACGATCTGGTCGGCCGTGAGGTCCTCCCCCGAGGCGGTGCGCAGGGTCCGCGGGGCGGTGAAGCGCACGTGCTCCTCGTAGACCGTCACGTGCGGCAGCGTCCGGCGGTACTCGAGCCCGCCGTGGGAGATCGCGTCGATCCGCCCGAAGATCCGGTCCCGCATCTCCCGCCAGCGCACGTCCTCCACCGAGACGTGGAGGCCGAGCCGGTCCGCCTCCTGGGCGCGGCGGGCCACGCTCGCCGGATACGCGTACATCTTCGTCGGGATGCAGCCGACGTTGAGGCAGGTGCCGCCGAAGGTCCCGCCGTCGATGATGGCGACGTCCAGGCCCTCGTAGTCCTCGGTGAGGATCGAGTTGCCCGAGCCGGAGCCGATGATGATGAGGTCGAATTTCCGCATGCGACCCATCCTATGCGCGCCCGCCGGGCGGCCCCCGCCGGCACCGCGGCCCTCCCGGGGGCCGCGGTGCCGGCGCGGGCGTGCCGGGTCAGCCGGCGGTGTCGAGCGCCAGCAGGAGGTCGCCGCCGGAGACCTGGGTGACGCCCTTGAGGGCCACCCGGGCGACCGTGCCGCCCGTGGGGGCGGTGATGGAGGCCTCCATCTTCATGGCCTCGATGGTGGCCACCTGGCCGCCCGCCTCCACGGT
>NZ_JAVKPP010000101.1:0-568 GCF_040980965.1 Kocuria sp. CPCC 205231
CAAAAAGTCGTCCTTAAAAGTGTATTTTGTATCAGTCATCTAACAAATCAAAGCGGGCTAACTGGAGAAACGGTAGTCCTAGACTGTCTTATACGTGAAAAAGTTGTCACCTTTAGGATGGTTAAACTAAATATGTTACTATCTATTTTTCTTATCACTAAATGAGTTACGCATTTTTAATTTTATCACTATATGGGTTGTCAGCGAATCCCCATTATACCTAACTAGGTTACTCTTTTTAAGGAGCTATCCCTAGAAAGGTTACGGTGATGATATTCTTTCAAATGCAAAGATACACATTTTCAACTAATTAGAAGAATTTTCCCAAGGATTTTTCCACATTTTCTGCTGTGGCCCCGCTTGAGTATGTGCAACAGATGGTGTTTGATTACCGATACTCATATGCGGTCTTTCGTCGTTATAAAACGCAATAATCCTGGTCAGTTCCTTCTTACATACTTTACGAGTAGGAATTGTCATCCTATAAAGCCATTCCGTTTTTAAAATGCCGTTTGCACGTTCTGCTATGGCATTCTCCAAAGGATCTCCTGTTTGAGTCATACTTATT
>NZ_JAVKPP010000102.1:0-565 GCF_040980965.1 Kocuria sp. CPCC 205231
AGATTTTTTTCTCACAGGAATATTGAAGGTTTCTTCTGCGAGGTCAATCATGGTGGAGAATGCCTTAGAGCGAAGCTTCTCTAACTCCAAAGCCTTGCGGAGACGCTTAATCTCTGCATCTTTCTCTTTCAACTGTTCATTTGTTGTCTTTGCCATATCGTCACGGTTTTGGTCTTCTGGCGGCAAAGATAACAAATCTTTTTCATTTAAGAACTTATCCATCCAAGAAAATAGCACTGTACGACTGCTTATATAGTATTTCTTGATGATTTCTTCTGCTGGGAGCCCACTCTCCATATACTCTCGAACTATCATGATACGATCATCATCTGTAAAAGAGTAGCTATTCAACTCTACCTCACGGGTCTCAAACCAACCAGTGTCCTCATTATACACACGTTCAATTCTTGTCTTACGTTTCATTGTCACTTCTGTTTGTTCCTAAGTGACAACCTTTTTCAGGGAAGTACACCCCAAAGTGACACAAAAAATGATTATTAATTATTTATATTTTTTAAAGTACACACATCTATCAAATTCCGTTCCTTTTCATTTGCAAACGTAG
>NZ_JAVKPP010000103.1:0-564 GCF_040980965.1 Kocuria sp. CPCC 205231
TCCGCATAAATAGGCGTAGAGGCACCCAGTCCCTGGATGTCATCAAACGTCATATAGTAGGCGTTGTTGGTAGAGAACAGATTCATGCCTTTCAGAAAATTGATTCCGAAATACATAACCAAAATACCGACAATAGCTACAAGAGCTATCTTGATTTCTTTTGTTAGCTTCATATTTATCTCTTTATATATTCGTGCTTATATCTTATCCTTACTCAGGTCAATCAGCGGTTTCTGTTCTGTTTGAACTCACGTATAGCCTGATTCACATCATATTTCTTTCCATTCTTGAAAGCTATGATGAAAGCTTCCGGGAACTTCTCGGCAAGCGTCTTGCGCAAGCGGAAAATCTCATTATAGTTGGTAGAGGCTCCCATCGTATATTTCACCATATTGCCTTCCTGATAACTGTCATAACCGGTTTCGCCCTTAAAATGGGCATCGCCCTTGCGGAGCGTGCGGTTGCTGACAAATATCTGAAGCTTGAAGACAGGCGCATCGGCTACATTGGCTTTCTGCTGGACCGGCTTGTTCTGAGCTACAGTTCTGTTCTGCTGGTTCTGTC
>NZ_JAVKPP010000104.1:0-547 GCF_040980965.1 Kocuria sp. CPCC 205231
TTGTTTCTGTCTGAGCATAAAATTCAGGGGTTTCTTTAACAATACTGCGTTAAATTAACATTTAATCGTCTGTAAATCAATAACTTATATTAAGAAATGCTTATGAAAACTTAACTATAAAAAGTTGGTCAAGTCGCTGATTTTCAGTAACTTTGCAAATCGCGACAAACGCAAAATTATATGAATACAGGACTTGACCAATATATGGATATCTTTAAAGATGCAGTTGAAGATTCGGCTGCAAAGTTAACAAAAAGTTTCGAGAAAATACTCATCGAGGTGATAATTTTGTTCATGGTAATACCAAAAAAGATAAATTTCACCCAAATGGGGAGGTATGGCTCGCATGTTGAGCAAACCTATCGCAACGCATTCGGCTTAAAAAAGTCGAAAAGCATTGACTGGCTCAAACTTAATGTCTCACTTGCCAAGCGCTTCTTTGGTAAACAGGGAAGATGGGCTATTGCCATTGATCCCAGTTACATCAGCAAAGCTGGCAAGAAGACTCCACATATCGGTCGTTTTTGGTCGGGATGTGCACAGTCTG
>NZ_JAVKPP010000105.1:0-537 GCF_040980965.1 Kocuria sp. CPCC 205231
GCTACAGCCGCTGATTACTACAACTTTGGTAAAGGATTGGTCCAAATTGCTGCCGGTTTTATTCCAGGAGTCGGGCCAGCTGTTGCTCTCGGAATTCAAGCCGGATCTTCATTAGTTGAAACTTCGCTTTCAAATGCCGGTGTCGGAACAAATATTCTTGGTAATAGATCATGAAGTGAATTTGGATTTGGATTGGCTGGATTGGTTGTTCCATCATGAAAATCTGGTGAGGCTGTTTTCAATAGAATTGATCTTGTTGAAAATGTTAAATCTTTAGGACAACAAGCCAGCCTGGAATATTTTAACAGAACTTGAAGTGATTTGGATAGATGAGAATCAAGAACATATCATAGTGATTTTTTTGGTAAAGAAACGCTTGAAATCAGCGATAGATTGAAAAGTTTCGAAGAATATTCAAAAAACAAATATTATCGTGATGGTGAAGACTATGCTGTTGATAGGTTGGATCATGAAGTTTATGGAAAAGTCATGGACAATCTTAACCAAATTTATGAACTTGGTGAGGCGGCAAACTTC
>NZ_JAVKPP010000106.1:0-532 GCF_040980965.1 Kocuria sp. CPCC 205231
CAAGTGCTCGGTAGTCCAAGCATCAATGTCCTTAAGTTTAACATTCACTAAGCGCTCTTTGAAATTAAATGTTTTAGTAACGGATTCGTTCACGACTTTTGGATATAATGGTATCATTAGAGCAAAAGGAGTTATTCCATACAGCTTGTTCGGTGACTTCTTGCTTTTGTATATACCAAAAGTAGATTCAATGATGTCTGAAGAGATGCAGATATTCATATCCTCAGTAAGTTGCGCTTCTTCCTTTCGGAAGTACTCCAGCATCTTCAAGCCAAGGTGAGCTTGACGAGGATAAGCATTTCCTATAACATGAGCAACTATGTATGACTGGCACTCCTTACTCGTCTTGCAGGAAAAGCCTTTGTTTTTACAGATATGCTCTATATGCCTGATGGCATCCAACGCATCCATGAGTTCTTGCAACAAAGATTCATAGTCGTTGATGAAAGCATACGCTTCCTGCATTTCTTTTGGGAGTTTGTTGTAACAAGCAAGCATAGAGTTGCCCCAGATTACCCATTCAGACATATTC
>NZ_JAVKPP010000107.1:0-531 GCF_040980965.1 Kocuria sp. CPCC 205231
AAAGCATCTCTGCTAATTTCTTAGGATGTCAAACGCTGGTAAGGTTCCTCGCGTTGCGTCGAATTAAACCACATGCTCCACCGCTTGTGCGGGTCCCCGTCAATTCCTTTGAGTTTCATACTTGCGTACGTACTCCCCAGGCGGATTACTTATCGCGTTAGCTTGGGCGCTGAGGTTCGACCCCCAACACCTAGTAATCATCGTTTACGGCGTGGACTACCAGGGTATCTAATCCTGTTTGCTACCCACGCTTTCGCGCTTTAGCGTCAGTATCTGTCCAGTGGGCTGGCTTCCCCATCGGCATTCCTACAAATATCTACGAATTTCACCTCTACACTTGTAGTTCCGCCCACCTCTCCAGTACTCTAGTTTGGCAGTTTCCAACGCAATACGGAGTTGAGCCCCGCATTTTCACATCAGACTTACCAAACCGCCTAGACGCGCTTTACGCCCAATAAATCCGGATAACGCTTGCGACATACGTATTACCGCGGCTGCTGGCACGTATTTAGCCGTCGCTTCTTCTGTTGG
>NZ_JAVKPP010000108.1:0-526 GCF_040980965.1 Kocuria sp. CPCC 205231
CGCGAGTCGGCCTCGACCGTGCGCCCGGGCCGGCAGGCGCCGAAGCTGTACCAGGGCGAGCTGCCCGTCAACACGATCATCGCCCCGGCCCGTCCCGGCGCCGTCCTGCCCGGTGGCCAGTTCGGCTGGCGGATCGCCCCGGACCGCGGCGGGCGCGAGTTCCACAACGGCACCGACGTCTCCGCCGCGGCGGGCCTGCCGGTCGTGGCCGCCCTCGACGGCGTGGTGACGGCCGTGTTCTGGGACGTCTGGGGCGGCAACCGGGTGGAGGTCACCCACGCGGACGGGATCAGGACCACCTACAACCACCTCGAGGACGTCCGGGTGCGGACCGGGGACCGGCTCGCCGCCTCCGAGCAGCTCGGCACGGTGGGGGCCACCGGCGTCCGGGTCACGGGCCCGCACCTGCACTTCGAGACCTGGGTGGACGGGCAGGCGGTCGACCCGCAGTCCTTCGACTGGGTCGACGGCATGCGCGTCATCCCCGCCTCCCGCAGCAAGTACTCCCTCGAGGTCCCCGTCCCGG
>NZ_JAVKPP010000109.1:0-525 GCF_040980965.1 Kocuria sp. CPCC 205231
CGATCTCAACGGATGGATAAAAGAGGAATTGTTCATAGACTTCAAGATTGAGACATGTAATTCAAGAAAGGAGTTCGAGGAGGCCTTGGACGCATACGTGGATTATTACAATGAGAAAAGACCATGTTATGCTATCGGCTATGATACGCCAAATAATTACAGGAAGAGGTTTTATAAAGGGGAGCTTCCAAGAAAGGACACTTTTGGGAAGCGAGAGGCTAATGCAACACCGAAGTTCATCACAGAACGGAAGAAAATGGCTGGAAATGAGAAAAATAAAGAATAATGTTCACTTTTATAAAGAAAAACTTGCAAATATGGATGAGATTGTCTACTTTTGCAAATGAAAAGGAACGAAATTTGATAGATATGTGTACTTTTAAAAATATAAATAATTAATAATCATTTTTTGTGTCCACTTTGGGGAACTGCTACAAACTGCTACAAATTTGAGTGTTAAAATTTGGAAAAACGGACAAAAATGTACTTCCCTGAAAAAGGTTGTCACTTAGGAACAAACAGAAG